>JAKONF010000063.1 GCA_022702085.1 Rickettsiaceae bacterium
GAGAAATTGAAATTCCTGCTATTGAAGGAGGCAAGATAAAGCTGAAAATTCCTGCTGGTACCCAAAATGGCGATCAATTGCGTTTAAAAAATAAAGGCATGTCTAGAATTAGATCAACCATTCGTGGTGATATGCAAGCGCACATACATGTAGAAATTCCAAAAAATTTAAGTAAAAAACAAAAAGAATTAATGGAAGCGCTGGGTAAAGAGCTTGGCGATGATCTATTAGGTGATGACTCAAGTTTTTTTGATAAAATGAAGAGTTTGTGGAATTAATGGCTAACTAATTTGTTGATCATATCTACTAATTGAGTTTTATTGTATGGTTTTTGTAAATTATATACATTACTTAATTTAAGCAGCTCCTTAATTTCGGGATCATTCTCTGCAATGCCGCTTTGGAACACTACAGGTATGTTTGCCAAATGATGATTTTTGACTAACTCTTGATAAATTTGGCTACCCCGCATATCTGGCATTAATATATCCAAGAAAATGATTTTGATCTCATTAATGCGTTTTTGGGCTATATCTATGGCAGTGCTTGCTGAATGAGTACTAATTATTTCAAAATTAGTTAAGTTTGAAACAATTAATGAAGCGATGTCTCTACAATATTCGTCATCATCTACAAATAATATCGCACCAACATTTTTCTCATCTCTCATGTGAATAATATTTAATTATTGATTACTACTAATAGGTAGAATGAAGCTGATAGTTGTGCCCTTGATAAACTTACTTTTGTTGATAATATTTTTATTGTCATTATTTTCAGCCCAGATAAGTCCATTATGTGCTTCTACAATTTCTTTGCATATTGATAAACCAAGACCAGTACCCATTCCATGCTTATTGGAACTTCTGATGAAAGAATTGAAAATAACTGCTAAATCTTGCTGAGGTACACCAATGCCCTCATCAATAATATCAATTTGCCAAGCAGGATGATTATTGTAAGCTATGGCGGTTATTTTGATATATATTGCGCCTTTGCTAGTATATTTAACCGCATTATCAAGTAGATTTTGTATTAATTGTCTGATTCTAAAGGGATCTGCCCAAACTTTGGCTGTAGTCAGGGCATTGTTATCAAAAATAATTTTCAGCTGATTGTTGTTGAATAGGTATAATTTCTGACAATATTCAGTAATTTCTTTGATTAATGATAATAAGTCTATTTCAGCTAAATCAAAAGTCATTTTACCGGCTTTAAATTTTGATATATCTAATAAATTATTGATAAAATCTTTAAGTTTATGACTAATATCAGCAATTGATTGTACTTGTATCTTTCTCTGTTTTTCGTCTAAATCATGCCAATGATCATTAAGAAATTCGGAGATATTGTATATTCCATGCATAGGACTACGAATCTCGTGACTAACATTATTTATCAAGGTATTTTGTGATTGAATAACGTCTTCAAGATGCTGGATTATGCCTTCCATAACGGAAATTTTTTGTGCCATACCCCAAAACTTTTTGAAATTAAATATGTTAGAAAGATTAATCATTAATAGCCATAAAATTATTTTTATTTTTGATGTGAGTTATGAAGTTTAAATCATAGTTCATATGAAACTAAACATTCTAATACTCAAATATTTCTGATATATTATACGCATGACAATGCTTATTAAAGTTCAGTCACTGTAATTGAAAATTTTATCAGAGAAATCAAAATTATATTAATCAACTTAAACTCATTAGAAATATAATTACTTAAGATATTTATACTACGTTTTGATTATATTTTCTATAAAATATTTAACTTATGGTGAAAAAAATTAAATTAATTAAGTCAAAATCTAAAAATTATTAACTTTACTAAATTAAGTTAAAAATAATTTGTTATCAATATAACTTACTTGAGTTACTATAAAAGGTAAGAAGAGATAAGTTAAAAATTAAAAATGCAAAATGAAAATTATAAAGGTTTTATTGCCATTAGTTAACTTATTTCCATTGATCTTCAAAATATCTGATGATCTCGAGGTTCAAATAGGTGATTTAGTAGTAGTTGAATTTAGAAAGAAACAAATTACAGGAATTATATGGCAAGAAGCTGAAGATATTGAATATAGTTTTAAAATTAAGTCTATTCACAGTAAAGACGCTTTCAACCTAAGACTAAATAATCATATATGTGAGCTAGTGAATAAAGCAAGCAATTATTATTTGTGTGAGCTAGGTACTGTAGCAAAATTAGTATTGCCTGTAGAAATTAACGAAAATCCAATCAAGATAAGAGATCAAGTATTACCTGAAAAGTTTAACCTTGCGCCCTTGTCAAAAGAACAAGCAATATGTTTAGCATCCATAGAAGAGTCGAGTGTACCTATTGTACTTAAAGGAATAACTGGTTCTGGTAAAACTGAAATATATTTTCATCTACTAGCCAAATATTTGTTACAAGGCAAACAGGTACTAATTATGCTACCTGAGATTGCTTTAAGTTCTCAAATTATTAATCGTTTTAAAAAAAGATTTGGTTTTGATGCTGTAATTTGGAATTCAAGTATTACTAAACCTCAAAAAAAAGCTGCTTTAAGAGGGATATTAACTGGAGAAGTTAAAATTGTTATTGGAGCTAGAAGCAGCTTATTTCTCCCTTTCAAAAATCTAGCTTTGGTAATCGTTGATGAAGAGCATGATCAATCCTATAAACAAGAGGATGGAATTTTATATAATGCCAGAGACATGGCTGTATTGAGAGGTAGCATCTCTAACGCTAAGATATTGTTATGCTCAGCCACGCCTTCTACGGAAACTATGCATAATTGCCTAAAAGACAAGTATAAATTAGTAGAACTAGGCGATAGATATAACAAAGCTTTGCTACCTGATATTTCAATCATCGATATGAGAGAAGAAAAGCTGCTGGCAAATTCTTATTTGTCACCTTCTTTAATTCAAGCCATTAAAAGAAATATAGCGTTAAATGAACAAAGTTTGTTATTTCTAAACCGCCGTGGTTACAGCCCATTAATACTTTGCAGAGCATGTGGTTTTCGCTTTACTTGCCCATCATGTTCAGCATGGCTAGTTCTGCATAAATCTACTAAACGCCTTGAATGCCATCATTGTAGTTATGTTACTAAGATACATATTTCATGTCCTAAATGCCCTGCTGAGAATTCACTAACTACATGTGGTCCAGGCGTTGAACGCATTGAAGAAGAAGTAAAATTGTTATTTCCTGACAAAAATATTGCTATTATCAGTAAAGATCAGATGAAAAAAATAGATTACGTCAAAGAATTGCTAATAAAAATGGAAAATAATGAAATCGATATATTAATAGGTACGCAATTGATTTCTAAAGGTTATCATTTTCCCAATCTTACTTTAGTTGGCGTAATTGATGCTGATCTTGGATTAGTTGGTGGAGACTTGAGAGCAGCTGAGCGCACTTATCAGTTGCTGTATCAAGTTGGTGGTAGAGCAGGTAGAGAGACAAAAAAGGGTAAAGTGCTATTACAAACTTTTTATCCAGAAAATTTTATTTTAAATATTTTAAAAAATGGTACGCAACAAGAATTTATCGAAGCTGAACTTAGAAATAGAAAGGAGGCGCAGATGCCGCCCTTTACCCGCATGGCATCAATCTTACTAACTGGTAAAAATGAGTTTTTAGTCAAAAAATTAGCAATTTCTATAGCAGCTAATGCCCCTGAGAGTGATGCTAGAATATTAGGGCCTGCAGAAGCTTTGATGTCAAAATTAGCCAATAAATATCGCTATAAAATATTAGTAATTGTTGACAAAAAATTTCATCTGCAAAAATACTTAGATACTTGGCTTAAATCTTATAAAATACCATCATCGATTCATCTTAAAATAGATATTGATCCACAAAGCTTTTTTTAATTTAGCTATTGCTGAGCAGAAGAAAAAATCTATATAATGTGGGTCTTTTTAAATTTGGATATTAGCTATATGAAGGTAGATTATTACAATCAATCAAATAATGAAATTGTTAGAACAGATTATGAATGCGTACTATTAACAGAAAGCCAGATAATAGATTGTCCCGAAGAAATTAATATATCGAGACTTTTTTTTAATGGACAATATATAGAATTAAACATTTCTTCTACAGAAAAAAATCGTGATATCAATATTGATACAATAATATTTAGGCAATCAGGATCTATATGTAATGATTCAAAAAGAATACTTCATGTTGACACTATAATTATTGATTATGGGAATGGTTTTTATAAATCATTTAATATTGCTGAAGGTTACAATATTACTGGAGTTTGTTATGATTATTCATCTTTTAAAGAAGATTTATTCATCACTGGTGAGTATATCGATAATTGAATTATTATTCATCTGAACATAACTCACGTTAGTTTTTATATTCTTAAAATTAACATCTGCTGACTAATAATTGAAAATCTATAATATTATTCTTATATAAATTGACAAGTTTTATATATAGCAAAATTATCTAGAATGTATAAATCCAAGATATAATCTCTTTTTAATCAGTAACGTGTCTACAAATTTAGTATTCAATTAATTTAATAAAGGAAATATATAGCAGAAAATACACCAAATAAAAACAACAGTAACCATCAAACAACTGGAAAAATAGTAGTTTATGGAGAAATGAAGCTAGGTTTTGGTGAAAATACAGTGTGGGATCACTTGCAGTTTGGTGGAGACGGAGAAATTATAAATGGTTCAGTTGTAGATACAGCGAATTATACTAATATTTCAAAAGTTACTTGTAGTGGTGAAGAAGCTCTTAGAATATATGGCAATACACACTGATATCGCTGATGACTAATTTTTATTAATTAAACAAAATATAGGTCTATGTCAAAAGAAGCTGAAAGTTCAAACAATCCCGACTTAATGCAGAATCCAAAATCTGGTGTTTCTGCGGAAGT
>JAKONF010000158.1 GCA_022702085.1 Rickettsiaceae bacterium
TTAGAGAATAAAACTCAATTGAATGACCATAATTTAATTTTGGGTACGAGCTATAGAGATAAAATTAAGTACATTACGCCAGCAAATATTTATGATTTAAATTATCAAGATTACGTTGAAAGTTTCTGGCCTATTTTATTTAAAAAAGTTTTGCTAATAATAGCAGAATATTTTACTGATATTGATAATGGTAAAGCTATTCTCAGCATTAAATATATTATTATTGAACCACAAAATATTAAAAATGTTTTGGGAATTGAATATGCTATAGATAATCTACAAGATGCTGATAATATAATCAAAAATGTTATTAAAGATACTACTAATAAATATGGTAATCTTAAAAATGCTACGCCGAGTACCATTGAAGATATAGAAACAGAATTATCTGGAGAAAGCGATTTAGTTACACCAGTAGTAGCTCATAATGCTACTAGAAATATCATTTTTAAAGCAGATATATTCGATGAAGAAGAACTTGAACAAATAAAAACAAAACTGAATAATGTTCGTGAAATAGATAACTTCCAAATTATACCAGAAAAGAAGGACAAATTTAAAGTAGTCATATCAACAAATTACAGTGATGCTGATATTGCAGAGTCATTTTATCAAAATGGGTTAAGCTTTAAAATTTATGGTAACATATATAACTTGATAGATATAAAAGAAGGCGGATAATAGCTTGGATAAAATAGTTTTTTGGAGCGTCATTGGCGGAACATTCGTCATACTCCTTGGATTGTTGACTAATATTTTAGCGCCATTTGTAATATCATTTATCTTGGCGTATTTTTTGCAGCCACTCATAGATTATATAGTAATAAAATTTAATTTATCACGTAAAAACGTAGTTAGTGGTATATTCATTGCTTTTTTGAGTGGTTTTATATTGATTTTTATTTTGCTTATTCCAGTTATTTATCAGCAAATATCAACGCTAATAAACAAAGTTCCTGAATACAACAATTATTTGCAAAATGAGCTATTGCCTCAATTGTCAAGTCTTACCGATGATCTTGAGCCTAGCATTGCTGATAAAGTGAAAACAGCTTTGCAAAGTTTTATGAAAGGTGCTTTTAACATGCTGTCAAAGCTACTGAATAATATCTGGACATATACTCTAACTACAATCAATGTATTTGCCATAATACTTCTGGTGCCATTAATCCTTTTTTACTTGTTAAGGGATTGGCATAAAATTATCAGAACTTTGGAATCACTTTTGCCATTGGCAGATAAGAGCAAGATAAGAGAAATTACCTGCTCGATCAATACTTTACTATCTGCATATATCAGAGGTCAGCTCAATATTTGCCTTTTGCTTTCGCTTTATTATGGTGTAGGCTTATCTATTATAAATATTGATTTAGGACTTTTGATAGGTATAGCTTCAGGATTCTTGATAATAATTCCATTTATCGGCACTATTATAGGTTTTAGTTTATCGCTGATTATTGGTTTTATCGATTTTGGTTTTACCGCAAAACTTATCTACATAATATTACTTTATTTATTTGGCGCGCTTATTGAAGGTTATTATTTAACGCCCAAGATAATTGGTAATCGTATAGGCCTTCACCCATTATGGATTATGTTCGCTGTACTAAGCTGTGGTACTTTGCTTGGCTTTATTGGCGTGTTTTTTGCTATCCCAATAGCTGGCATCACCAAAGTTCTACTTGGTTACGGAATAGACTGGTATAAATCAAGCCGTGTATACAAAAATTAGCCAAAAATTTTTATGCAGCAATTTGTGTTACCTTTATTTATTGATTATACTTATCATCCAGAAGAATATATTGTTACCTCTTCAAATGCTGAAGCATATAATTTAATAAATGAAAATTTGACAAAATGGCCAGGCGTTAAACCTTATAATTTTGCTTGTTTGATTGCTGGTCCTGCGTCGTCTGGTAAAACTTATTTGGTTAAAATTTGGCAAAGCCTTAACAATGCTTATCTGATCTCTCATAAAAATGATATCGAACCAGATATATTGGATAGATATTCTGCCTTCATTATAGAAGATATCGATAAAAATTGGCATGAAAAAACTATATTACATTATTTTAACTTGATCAATGAGCAGGATAAGTATCTACTACTCACCACCAGTAATTCAGTAGATAATTTTAACTTGCCAGATTTATCCTCAAGAATCAAAGCTGTTTTTCACATAAATCTAAATTCACCAGATGATGAGTTAGTTAAAACTCTATTGTTTAAACATTTTGCCTCTAACTCATTGAAAGTGGAAAATCAAGTAATTGAATTTTTACTGAAAAATCTACCGCGTCAATTTTATGATATCATAAGTGCTGCTAGAAAAATTAATGACTTTGCGCTCATGCATAAAAGAAATATTACCATTCCGTTAGTTAAAGAAGTGATAAATATTGACTCAACTGAGAGAACTTAGTATATAGAACGTCTAAATTTCAAATCGAATTCAATTGATGCATGACAAAAAATATTTTTATGAACTAGATATCCTTAGGGGTATAGCATGCTTATTGGTATACTTTCATCATCTACCAATATGCAGAATTTTAGGTATTGATCTTCTTCCTAATGGATATTGTGGGGTTTATTTATTCTACGTTATTAGTGGTTTTATAATATCAGTGGGTTATGATTATCAAATTATATATTCTAACAATTTAACGCTCGAAAATTTGCTAAACAGTTTTGAACAAAATAAACCAAAAATATACCAGTTTTGGTATAGGAGATTTATAAGATTATTTCCAACTTTATTATTTTTAGCCATAGTTTCATTAATTTTATTAATAAGAGAAGGTATACGAAATCATGAAGTCAAGTTAATTATTTTGCTATTATCATTTATTAAATATTGGTTAGGATTATGTTTTCTGAACCACGATTATTCTTATATATCTACGTCATCAGCTTTTGTTGCTATTAAAACCGTCTGGTCATTACCTGGTGAAATTTTATGTTATATATTTTTTCCAATTTTAATTAGTTTCAGAAAATTTTCTACATATTTAGTTTATTTTATAATTGCCTCTTTATTTATAAAAATAACGTTTTTTAATTCTCTGCGAGATTTTTATCCTACTATATTAGGTCATCTAGATGAATTTTGTATTGGAGTATTTATAGGTCTTTTTTATAAAAAAATATCGATCAATAAATCTTGGTTAAAAATTTTTGTTATAATATCTCTATCAAATTTGGTTCCGTGGCTAAAATATCCACAATCTCATATGCACTATCTATCTATAATTATTTCTAGTGCCATTTTAGTATATGCTTCATCATTACAGAATGGGATATTAAACTGGCGCATTTTCGGTAGATTTCTAAATTATGTAGGCAGAAGATCTTATTTTGTATATCTAACACATATGTCAGCAAACTATATCATGTATGGAAAAGCCAAAATGTTATATAAATATTTAGCGCAATATTCCGTGAGTATAAATAATTTACTAATGAAAAATAAATATGCTACTTTAGATAATTATTATCATTTGGTGTTGTTGTTCATAGTCTTAGCTTTTGCAGAAATATTCCACCGCTACGTTGAAATACCTTTCAATAAAAAATATAAAAATAAGTCATCTATAACCATTCCGTAATCTGCGTATAATTTATTACAATTTTATACTTATATATAGAAAGAAGAATTATCTTTTATTAATCAGATAAGTGATAAACATTGACTCGACTGAAAAAGCTTAGTATGTAGAACGTATAAATTTCAAATTGAATTCAATTTATGCATGACAAAAAATATTTTTATGAA
>JAKONF010000133.1 GCA_022702085.1 Rickettsiaceae bacterium
TGATAATAAAAATATAGTAAAGCAACAAGTTGGTAAAACTATCAATAAACTAAGCAAAAAAGTCACCAATATGGGAAGATGACACATAATCATCGTTCAAAATATTCATCAATAACTTTTAACAATAAGTGGTGGATTTCATTTATTAAGGTTTTTTGTGTAATACCAACATTGAATTGATACACAATTAAAAAAATTGAAAAATTTTAATCTTTTATGTTATAAATATTCATGTTTATCAACCTAAAGTTATTATATGTCAAAAAAACTAATAAATGAATACGAACAAGCACCAAGCAATCATAAAACACAAAGAATTCAAATGATGAATATTAGTGGCAAAAGTCATGATCCGGCTATATATGATATTGTTAGAAAATTAGTAATTAAATTATACAATCACAGCATCAAAATCACAATCTGTCCTGATATTGAAGATTATGTTACTGCTGATTTATCTGAACAAAACCTTGCTGCTTCTATACCCAACATTGAAAAGTTAATCAGCCAAAATTATACTGAATATTTTTCGCGTGAAGATCACTTGAAATTACCATTTGTATGGCCTGAAAATCGATCTTTAATACAAGCCAAATTCGCCAAACAATATCCTAATTATGACGCATCTGGGATGGCATCTTGCATAATAGAAATTGAAAGTCAGAAAAAATACTTATCTTTATTAAAATTGGTAAATAAGTTACATATTCCTTTTTTTGGTGTAGATAATACTTCTTCAATTGATTATTCATTCAATTCTAAAAAAGCTTTTAAAAAACAAACAGATATGATCAAGAATATATACATTAAAATTTTTGAAGGTCTTAAAGATTCTAATGGAGTTATTATTTGTGGATTTGGTAATGCGTATGCTAAAAAACTAACTGCTATGTTTGGGGCAGCCTCAGAATTAATTGTTGATAAAAATATAAATATTAAAATAATATCTGTTACTGCTCATTCTTTATATGTGAATGATGAGTGGCATAATAATTTAATCAATGCAATGCATGATTCCTTAAGTAATTACCATGAAGTTTCTCAAGATGCGTATAAGAAATATCCTACTAAAGATCTATTTTTCAAAGAAGATTTAGCAACCGGTGAGTTTTACAATAGTGAATTTACTAATTTAGTTGGCGAAGCTATAAAATTTGTTGAAGGAGATCAAGTTTAAAAAATATAAGGTGCATATATCTAACATGCACCTTAATTTACTTAATCATTTCTTGCCAACATTTTGCGCGAGGCTACTTGAGACAAATTTTTCTAAATCTCCATCAAGTACTCCAATTGTATCAGAAGTCTCATAACCGGTACGCTGATCTTTAACCATTTGGTAGGGTTGAAGCACGTAAGACCTGATTTGATGCCCCCAGCTATTATCTGTCTTAGTAGAATTTTGCTCATTTAGGCTTTCCATGCGCTTGATTAGCTCGAGGTTATATAGCTTAGCACGCAGCATTTTCATTGCTTCGTCTTTGTTTTTGTGTTGAGACCTGCCGCTTTGGCACTGCACTACTGAATTTGTTGGTAAGTGGGTAATGCGAACTGCTGAATCAGTAGTATTGACGTGTTGACCACCTGCACCTGATGAGCGGTAAGTATCTATACGTAAATCTTTTTCATCGATAGTGATGTTAATACTATCGTCAATCTCTGGATAAACCCAAGCACTTGCAAAGCTGGTCATCCTCTTGCCAGCGGCATTAAATGGTGAGATACGCACTAAGCGGTGTACTCCTGCTTCGGTACGAAACCAGCCATAAGCCATATAGCCAGTAATTTTTATCACAGCTGATTTGATGCCAGCATCCTCGCCACTCAAAAGGTGAGTAATTTCAGTCGTGAAACCCAGTCTTTCAGCAAAGCGCAAGTACATTCGCATCATAATTGAAGCCCAATCATGACTTTCTGTGCCACCTGCTCCAGCATTTATTTCTAGAAAGCAATTATTGCTATCTGCTTCACCAGAAAATAAACATTCAGTCTCAAATTTAAGAGCTATTTTTTGTAATTTATTTAGCTCAGCTTGCACAATATCTAATATTGCTTCATCATTTTCAGCTTCAGCTATATTAGATAGCTCAATATTATCATTTAAACCACTATTCAACTGGTGAAAAGAACCTAGCTTATTTTCTAATGTTTTTTTCTCGCGCATAATTTCTTGCGCTTTGGCTGGTTCATTCCATAAATTAGGATCTTCTATCAATTCCTCAAGTTCCTTCAATCTGGCATTTGATTTATCAAGGTCAAAGTGACCTCCGGAGCAATCCTAATGACTGCTCAATTTTATGACGATAATTTTCAATCTCTGCACGCATAATTTACTCTACTAAATATTAGTTTTTGAGTATATTATAGCAAAAATTAAATTTGCCCAGAAAAAATACTATGCTGAACTTAGACCTAATTAGAAATTTCTCAATCATTGCTCATATTGATCATGGTAAATCAACACTTGCTGACCGTTTGATTGAACATTGTCGGGGCCTAGAAGCTAGGGAAATGACTGATCGAATTCTTGATTCTATGGATATTGAAAAAGAGCGTGGTATTACTATCAAGGCTCAAACAGTTAGGCTGAAATACAAAGCTAAAAACGGTAATACTTACCATTTAAACTTAATGGATACGCCAGGTCACGTTGACTTTTCATATGAAGTAAGCCGCTGCTTAGCTGCTTGCGAAGGCTCTTTACTAGTGGTTGATGCTAGCCAAGGCGTAGAAGCACAAACACTCGCTAATGTCTATCAAGCTCTTGATCACAATCATGAAATTGTACCGGTATTAAATAAGATTGATCTACCTGCCGCGGAAGTAGAGCAAGTGAGAAGTCAAATTGAAGACGTAATAGGTATAGACGCAAGTGATGCTGTACTCATTTCCGCTAAAAATGGTATAGGCATTGAGGAAGTTCTTGAAGCCATAGTTCACAGATTACCCTCACCTAAATCTGCAAATGATATTTTAGATGATACTCTAAAAGCCTTACTCATTGACAGTTGGTATGATCAATATCTTGGAGTAGTAATACTATTACGCGTAATTAGTGGTACTATTAAAAAAGGAATGCGCATCAAGATGATGGCCTCCAACTCAAATTATAACGTTGAAAATGTAGGCTATTTTACTCCCAAAAAGCATATCACCGATATTCTGACAGCTGGCGAAGTTGGTTTTATCACGGCTTCTATCAAACAAGTTGCTGATTGCAGAGTTGGAGATACAATTACCGATGAAAAAAAACCATGCCTTGAGGCATTGCCTGGTTTTAAACCACATCTATCTGTAGTATTTTGTGGCTTGTTTCCAGCTGACGCATCTCAATTTGAGAATTTAAAAGATTCACTAGCTAAATTACGCCTTAATGATGCTAGTTTTAACTTTGAAGTTGAAAGTTCAACTGCTCTAGGATTTGGTTTTCGTTGTGGCTTTTTAGGCTTGTTGCATCTTGAAATCATTCAAGAACGCCTAGAGCGTGAATTTGATCTTGATATGATTACCACAGCTCCTAGCGTAGTATATAAAGTATATTTACGTAGCGGACAAATTTTAGAGATTCATAACCCTACCGACTTACCAGAGCCTCAAAATATTGAGCACATTGAAGAACCTTGGGTACGAGCAACTATCATGGTACCTGATACTTATCTAGGTTCAATACTTGCTTTATGCACTGACAAAAGAGGCTCGCAAATAAATCTCACTTACGTTGGCGGGCGTGCTATGGTAGTCTACCGCTTACCACTTAATGAAATTGTTTTTGATTTTTATGATCGGCTAAAAAGCTGCTCTAAAGGTTATGCGAGTTTTGAATGGCATATGGATGGTTATGAACCGGGAGATCTTTCAAAGCTAAGCATTTTAGTTAATAGTGAGCCCGTTGATGCTTTAGGAATTATTGTTCATACCTCAAGAGCTGAATATCGCGGCCGTGAATTATGCAAAAGACTGAAAGACTTAATTCCACCACAATTATTTGAGATTAAAATACAAGCAGCTTTAGGTGGTAGAATTATAGCTAGGGAAACCGTCAAAGCTCTTCGTAAAGACGTGTTATCTAAATGTTATGGTGGTGATATTAGCCGGAAGAAAAAGCTTCTTGAAAAACAGAAAGCCGGTAAAAAAAGAATGCGTTCAGTTGGCAATGTAGAAATACCGCAATCTGCTTTTATTGCGGCACTTAGAATTGGTGATGATTGATGTTTTTATGATTAATTA
>JAKONF010000136.1 GCA_022702085.1 Rickettsiaceae bacterium
CAGCCGTTCCGCCCGCTGATAATCCGCCAGCGTCCCCTGCGCCCAGCTGGCGATTGGTAAAAGAGATAGTATTGATAAGTAAGTAGAATGAGTGCGAAGAGTGGTAAACGTCATGACAAACGACAAGTAGCAGATTGAACAGCCCTAAAGATAGCATTTGGACCCGTTCGCTAAACGATTCGACCGCTTACGATATAAATGCAATAAGTATATTGGTAGTTATCCAACGAATAAGTATGATTGTGAGTTAATCCTCCTTTATGAGATTATAATCATGATGAAGCGGTTGACCTTACAAATTCCAATGTAAGTGTGAATTGAGTGCTTCTACCTTTTTGTATTAAGTAATGTACTTGACAATATAGCTATCGAACTATCAAACGATTATATTCATCATATTACAAGTGGTAGTTACCATCTATATTACGTGTTAGAAAGTAATGGCTACTCATAATAGATATCCATACGAGAAACTGATATTATACTCAGCTCAATATGTAAGGTTTTACCAATACGAGAACGGATCGGCATAAAAACTCATATCTCTAAAAAGCGACAAGAGTATAACACAATTCTTGAGATACGATAAGACACTTTCTAATCACATGTATATTCATCTATGGACTCAATTCACGAACAAGTACAGCAGAATTACGATAAGTATGAGGAATTGATGCGGGGTACTAAGTTGTCAAAGCGTAAATATTTTCAACTTATACCAGGAGATGTATCAAAAAATGACTGGTACCTTGGGAAACTTTCTCTTATTCACGTAGGTGGAATGGATTGCCATATGGACACAGAGAAAAGTAAAAGAGTAGCTGACAAATATAGGTTTATACTATTTAGTAAAGGATTTGCAAAAGAGCCTATATGTAGATTCGATTCAACAGGAAACGAACACACTAACTCTAATCCTAACATTCCATTAGAACAAAGACAAGTACCAGTACCTCATTTTCATTGTTACGATAAAGATGGATACGGCTACGCTTACCAAACGCCTAGTTTGATTAGAGAAACAAAAGGTATACAAAAGAATATTAAAGTCGGTTGGAGAATAATGTGTGATGAATACAATATTTTCACTGATGATAATTTGATACCTGACATTTTAGAAATGGGGGAATTATTTCCCAGACAGATGGGACAAAATGATGTTCATGCCGATGTATCTTTTAGACTATGAAAGATCTACCTGAATTGTTTTTATTAATAAAAAAAGATTTTTGTGAACTTACCAAGTATAAGCTTCGCGGAAATACTATTGAAATAGTAACTCCTATCACTACCCTTAATCAATCTCATGTGTCTGTCTTTTTAAGCGTTCAAGATAATAACTATGTCGTCTCAGATGGCGGATGGATTGACACAGATGAATATGAAGTAGATGAGTTTTCAAAAGAAGAGTTAGCTGATTTAATAGATGATTATCTTATTGATTATTACCAAATAAGAACTATAAATTCTGCTTCCAATATTAAATATCACTATAGGATTAGTCCAGATATTAATTTAGTATCTGCAATGGCATACGATGTTGCTAATTTTGTAAGTAATTACGTAAACTCTAGACTTATGGTTATGAGGCATACGGTTGAATCAAAAAAACGCAAGCCAAAATTTAAAACTAGAATTAACAATTTTCTAAAAACTAAATTCTCATCAAATGAACTATCTTTGAACGAGAAAATAATGCTTGATGACAACCATCAAATAAGATTCAATTCAGTCATTAGAACTAGAGTGAGACAGTCTAATACTGTAGTTATGATGTATGTTTCTGGAAGCCAGCCTGATATGTTTAACGACAGCATTGCTAGAGCGACTACTAATTTTGAAATTGTTAGGAAATTTTCAAAAAAAGAAAACTTCTTCGACATGATCGCAATCATAAATATGAGTTCGAATGGATACAGAGCCAAAGTTTCGGCTCCGTATTTAAAAAACATGATTCAAGTTATAGGAAAGGAACCAATAAAAGTTACTGAAGAGAACGACTTAACTCAACTAGCAGAAGCCTTACCACCTTCAGGAGATTTCTTAGGACTTAGCAATAATTAAATATCATTTTATTCTAAATACTTTTCTTAGAATATTGAGCAACATATCCATGTTAACCACAATAAACACGAATCAACTTTTGTATATACTCAAATTTATGTAATGAAAATAGTGCAAATATTAATAAAAATAATATAATTAATAAGTACTACATGACAACAGTTTAAATAGATAAACAAGTCAAGATCTGTCCGTAAAATTTGCACATAATTACTTCTCATCATCGAAGAACCCTTACCGTTGAAAATTAAGCAATTAGAGTTTCATTGTTTATCAACACTTGCTAGCTTTAGATACGTCATTACTAACGTTCCTTACTTACCCTATGCCTTATCTCTAACTCTGTTAGCAAATAGTCTAAGCCATTGATGCGGATTTCGTACATGGTTTGCAGGAGTTGACCCAGCTTGCCGGGTGGGAAGCCTTTCTGGGCAAACCATTCCAGATAGGTGACTGGCAATGTGCGGATCAACTGACCTTTGTGCTTGCCAAACGGCATGGGGTAGTGTAATAACTCCAGCAGAAGCTGCGGGTTGCCGTTGGGGGAGTCAGTGGTCATGGGTTATGGCTGTACGAGCCGGCAAGTTACGCCGTTGCGGCTATTAAGAAACCGTATTGAG
>JAKONF010000086.1 GCA_022702085.1 Rickettsiaceae bacterium
AGCTCCTATTACTAGTATTTTGGGCGTAATGAATTCAATTTGGGTAAAAGCTTGACCTAACTTAATTACTACTCCTGCGACGCCGCCATCACGGATAATCATATTAGAACCAGCTCCTATGGTAGTAATAGGTAAATTACTTTGTTTTTGCTTTAGGAAATGAGCTAAATCTTGAATATTAGCCGGTTTAAAGAAAATATCAGCTTTGCCTCCCACCTTGAACCAAGTGAGATGGCTTAGATTATAGTTTGTTTTATAAGTACCTTGAATAGCTGGCAGATTAATCATAATAAATTATTTTATTCATCCAGTATAGACATCTCACCGCTCAAATATGGTGTTGGTTCGCCATTATCATTCAACAGTGATTCTATTTGCGATGTAGCTTCAGGATAAGGATTTTCTTTAATTGATTTTAACATACAATATATCCATTTGGTTTCAAACTTATTAGCAGTTCTTACCTTGAACATTGTTCTACTAGTATTCATGTCTTCAGATGTTGGTATTCTGAACTTACGAGGACAAATATGAGGTTCATATTTATTGATAATCTTTATTAAATTATTAGAACTCACAATACCATATATAAATGGACCAAAGTTAAAAGCTGATTTAAAATTGTAAATCTCTGATTGGTCTATTTTTATAGCTATCAATCTATCTTTTAAATCTTCTTTTTTTCTCATTGATATATCTTTAATTTAAGTCACTTAATTGCTGCTGTAAATTATTAGCCCAAAGGGTAATATTACCAGCTCCCATCATAATTATTAAATCTTTAGCTTGAATAATATCTTTTATGATAGTTGGAATCTGTTCTAGCGAAGATATATAATCGACATTTTTGTTAGTGTATTTTTTGATATTTTTGACCAAGGAATTACTTGAAATACCTTCGATTTCTACTTCGCCAGCGCTGTATATATCAGTAATATAAATCAAATCAGCGTCATCAAAGCAATGAATAAAATCATTAAATAAAGATTTTAGCCGGGAATATCTATGAGGTTGGAAAATAGCAATGACCCGCCCGCCTTGTTTTTCAGCTATGATATTAGCTGTAGACAAAGTTGCTTGTATTTCAACGGGGTGATGGGCGTAATCATCAATTATTAATGCCCCATTATATTCACCAACTTTGGTAAATCTGCGCTTAACTCCTGCAAATTTTTTAAAACCATTTTTCAAAGTTTGGATACCAAAATCAAGTTCCGCTCCAATAGCGATAGCTGCCAATGAATTGAGTACATTGTGCCTGCCTGGAGTTGGGATAGTTATCTTTTCAATTGTGGCAGTGCACTTCATATTAGGTAGATTTATTTTTACATCAAAATTAGATGAATTAACATTAGAAGAGATGTTAAAAGCTGTTATATTAGCGTCCTCAGAATCAATACCATAAGTTATAATTTTACGTTCATGAACATCACTCACCAATTTGCGCACGACGGGATGATCAATGCAAACTACTGCAAAGCCGTAAAATGGTAGATTAATGATAAAGCTTCTGAAAGCCGAGATTAGTGTGGTAAAATCTTGGTAATAATCCATATGTTCAGGATCAATGTTAGTAATCACAGCAATTGAAGCTGGAATATGAATAAAGGTTGCATCTGATTCATCGGCTTCGGCAATTAAATAATTACCAGTACCTACATAAGCATTAGTTGATCTATTATTAATGATGCCACCATTAATTACAGTAGGCTCAAGGCCAGCGCTCTCAAACATACAAGCTACTAGCGAAGTGGTAGTAGTTTTACCATGTGAGCCTGAAATTGCTACTGAGTTTTTGAAACGCATAAGTTCTGCAAGCATTTCAGCGCGCCTGATCACTGGTATTTTTTTTTCTAAAGCTGTTTTAACTTCAATATTATCAACATTAATAGCCGAAGAAACCACTAGATAAGAAGCATCATCAATATTCTCGGCATTGTGACCCAAAAAAACTTTTATGCCATGATGCTTTAATCTTTCAGTGCTATGATTTTCGCTAATATCAGAGCCTTGTACATGATAACCTAAGTTATTCATAATTTCGGCAATTCCACTCATGCCGATGCCACCAATACCAACAAAATGAATAATCTCACTAAGGTTATTTTTATTTATATCCAATAGCATTTTTTATCTCTTAAATTTTGTAATTTGTTGTATATTATTTCAGTATCATTCAAGTACTAATCACCGCAAAAGCAATGGCTGAAGGATAATCATCAGCAAGCGAGATATGAATTTTAAAATTATCTTCTTTGACCTTGAATTTCATATATGAGGCATCAACATAAGGCTTACCAAATTGATCATTATTTATAATTATATCTTTAAACTCCAATCCACTAGCAATGCCAGTACCTATAGCCTTACTAATAGCTTCTTTACCAGCGAATCTTTTGGCTAAAAAATTTATCTTTTCAGGAATTGGTAATAAATCAACTTTAATAATTTCAACTGGATGCAAAATTCTTTTTAAAAAAGCGAAGCCATATTTATTAAATATTTGCTCTATACGGCTTATTTGTACAATATCTGTGCCAATACCTATAATCATAATTTTAGTCTTTCAATGTGATAAATCGAATTTTTAGTTTTCAAGGCTTGTGAAATACTATTTACTTGCGTGGTGTTTAAAACTTCTAAATCAAAAATTACTTCACAAAAATCTATGTTGCGTTTAATAACTTTGAAATTAGTTATATTGACATTTTGTTTAGCAATTTCACTGGTTATTACAGCTAGAACGCCAGGCTCATTGACTAATGTTACTTTTAAGCGACAAATTAACGGTACTTTTGATTTATCACTATCCCATGTTAAGTCCAGTATTTTATCAGGTATTGAGGCGAAATTATCTAACATTTCACAGTCCGAAATGTGAACAGTTACGCCGCTACCAGCATGAATAATACCTACTATTTTGTCACCAGGCAATGGATTGCAACAAGAAGCTAAATGCATGGCCATGCCACCAATTAAACCTTTAATAGGAATAGCATTTTCTTCTATGCTTTGTTTGAGTTTTTCATTTTTGGCTTTTCTAAAGTTTAACAAAGCTAAGGTAGAGCTAATTTTATTTTTTTTAGGTACTATTTGCCTAATAATTTCTTCTCTGTCTAAAGAACCTTCTCCCAGCGCATAATATAATTCATCAATATCTTTTTTCTTAAAAAATTCAGTTAATTTAGAGAGTGCTTCTTGAGTGTCAGTTATATTGTGAGCAGTAAACACTTTTCCAAGTATATGTTCGCCAAGTTTTATATATTGTCCTCTTTGCTGACTGCGAATAAATTTTCTTATTTCAGCGCGAGCTTTACCAGTAACAATAAATTTTTCCCAAGCAGGCGAGGGCACTTGCGTCGAAGAAGTTAATATTTCAATTTGATCACCATTGGAGAGTATACTGCTAAGAGGTACTATCTTACCATTTATTTTGGCACCAACGCAATGATGACCAACATCGCAGTGGACAGCATAAGCAAAATCAATAGGCGTAGCTCCTTTTGGCATAGCTATTAAATTTCCTTTAGGAGTAAAGCAAAATACCTGATCATAGTGAATTGCAAGTTTAGTATTTTGCAAAAAATCTTCAGGATCACTCGATTGTTCTAGAATAGATAGTAGTTCTCTAACCCATCTATATTGCTTACCATCAGCTGCGTCTGGATATTTTTGTTTGTAACGCCAATGTGCAGCTACGCCAAGTTCTGCTATCTCGTGCATTTCATGCGTGCGGATTTGTACTTCAATTTTTTGTTTTAAAGGGCCAATCACCACGGTATGTATTGATTTATAACCGTTATTTTTGGGAATACTGATAAAATCCTGAAAACTATCAGGAACCATTTTATAGTTTGTATGAATGATGCCTAAAGCATGATAAGTTGCTAAAATTTCATCTACTATAATTCTAAAAGCAACAATATCCGATAATTGATCCAAGCCAACATCTTTTTGCTTCATTTTCATCCAGATGGAATAAGGAGTTTTACGTCTACCTGTAACATCTGCTTTAATGCCTGCTTTTTCTAAAATATTTTTAATTTCTATTGAGGTTTTTTCAATGAACTGATCTTCATTACCTGAAATTGATCCAAGCCTGCTTATAATTGATTCTCTAATCTCAGGATGAATGATTTTAAAGCAAATGTCTTGTAATTCAGTTTTTATTTGCTGAATACCTATTCTTTCTGCAAGTGGCACATATATCTCCATAGTTTCAATTGCTATGCGCATCTGCTTGGCTGGATTTACATGATCGATAGTACGCATGTTATGCAAACGATCAGCAAGTTTTACTAGTAATACTCTGATGTCTTCACTTAGGGCTACTAGCAATTTACGAAAATTTTCTGCTTGCCGAGTTTGATCGGGCATAAATTCAATTTTTGATAGCTTAGTAACTCCATCAACTAACTTTGCAACGTCGCTGCCAAAATTTTTTTCAATTTCTGCTAATGTCAAATCAGTGTCTTCAACTGTATCATGCAAAAGAGCAGTAATTACTGAGTTGCTATCAAGATGCATCTGCAGAATAATTTCGGCAACTTGTAAAGGATGATGATAATATGGTTCACCCGATTCACGGGTCTGTGAACCATGATAGTGAATAGCAAAATCTATGGCTTTGTTAATAAGTATTTCATTAAAATTAGGATCGTAAGATTTAAGAGTATTTATAATCTCATAACGATCCATTTTTTAAATCCTTGAA
>JAKONF010000141.1 GCA_022702085.1 Rickettsiaceae bacterium
ACCCTTAATGAACATTGCGTATCTCTGGCAGTAGCTACAGGACTCAGCTTAAACGCTAAAATCAATAAGACTTCAGCATTTGATCGTAAAAATTATTTTTATGCAGACCTTCCGCAGGGTTATCAAATTTCTCAATTCTATCATCCTATTGTACAAGATGGACATATCGATATTACTTTGGAAGATGGCTCACTAAAAACTATCAAAATCAATCGCCTACATCTTGAGCAAGATGCAGGTAAAAGTATGCATGATCAATCACCTGATAAAAGTTTTATTGATCTAAATCGTGCTGGTATTGCTTTAATGGAGATTGTCACTGAACCAGATTTGAGATCACCATATGAAGCTGCTGAATATGTAAAAAAATTACGTAGTATTTTAAGGTATGTTGGTAGTTGCGATGGTGATATGGAAAAAGGCTCGATGCGTTGTGATGCCAATGTTTCCGTACGTAAGAAGGATCAGCCACTGGGCACAAGATGTGAGATAAAAAATATCAACTCAATTCGTAATATTTATAAAGCCATTGAATTCGAAGCGCATAGGCAGGTTGAATTACTTGAAAATGGCATCAGCATTAGACAAGAAACTAGATTATTTAATGCTGATACTGGCGAAACTCGCACTATGAGAAGTAAAGAAGATGCTCATGACTATCGCTACTTTCCTGATCCTGATCTACTTCCCTTGGTTATTTCTCAGGAATTTATCGATGAAATATCTGATAATATGCCAGAATTACCTGACGCTAAAATGAATCGTTATGAACAGGAATTTGGCTTGAGTAACTATGATGCTAGAGTGATCGTTGCTAATGAGGAGACTACTAAATATTTTGAACAAGCAGCTATCAAAGGCAATGCTAAAATGATCGCCAATTGGATTACTGGTGAATTATTTGGCCTGTTAAACAAAAACTCTTTGACTATTGAAGAATGCAAAATTAGTCCAGAACATTTGGGTCAAATGGTCAAGTTAATTGAAAATGGTACTATCTCGGGTAAAATTGCTAAAACAGTTTTTGAATTGATGTTTTCTTCCGGCCAAGATCCAGATACAATTATTAAAGAAAAAGGGTTAGTACAAGTTTCAGACAGCACAGCCCTGCTAGCAGCGATATCAGAAGTATTAGCAGAGAACCCAGAAATGCTTGCACAATACAAAGGAGGCAAAGAAAAGCTTTTCGGCTTTTTTGTTGGCGGCGTGATGAAAAAAACTGGCGGCAAAGCTAACCCTGCGGTTGTTGGGGAGCTACTGAAGCAAGAGCTAGAGAAGTAATTTAGATGACAAATAATACATCAATAAAATCATATACGTTTTTATCTATAATTTTTTATATATTATCTATTGATAATACATTTGCCAATGAACTGATTACACCAAGTACTTGTAATAAAATTTCATATTATGACCAAGCTGAGGCGTTAGTACAAGCTAATGAAATAGATAAAGCTTTAGCAGTGTATGATGAAGCTCACCAAAAAATTGCAGATGATCCACAGATACTATGGAAAAAAGGAGATTTACTGCAAAGCCTTAAAAGATATGAGGAGGCTTTAGTTATCTATTCAGAAAATATAAAAAAATTTCCAAATTATAGTTGGTCTTACATCAATTCTGGAGATATCTACCGCATTAAACAAGATTATGATAAGGCTTTAGAATATTATGATAAAGCTTTGAAAATTGATCCTAAAGATAGCTACATATATAACAATAAAGGATATTTGTATGATCAAATAGGTAAAATTGATTTAGCAGTTAATAATTATAATAAGGCTATTGAGATTGATCCCAGTTCTTGGATTACTTATAATAATATGGGTAGAATGTTTTCTAGATTAGGAAAAGATAAAGAAGCTTTAGAAGTATACAACAAAGCAATATCACTCAATACAACAGATAACGTTTATATATATTACAGTGCAGGGACTATCAACTTTAAATTGGGTCATTATGATAATGCAATAGTTATGTTCAAGAAAGTAATTGCAATAGATCCAAAATCTTTCCAATCTTATTTTTATTGTAGCCTAGCTTATTCGAAGCTTAAAGATTATGAGCAAGCTCTTAAATACCTTGATAAAAGTCTTTCAATAAAACCAGATAATGGAAAAGATGATTATGAATTCTACTATAGTGCAGGAATTACATATCTTAAATCAAATCGTGATATTGACGCAATAAATATGTTCAACAAAGCTATTGAAATTAATTCTGACAATTTTCAACCATATTTTTATTGCAGCCTAGCTTATGTGAAGATTAAAGACTACAAGCAAGCTCTTAAGTATCTCGATAAAGGTCTTTCAATAGAACCAAATGATGAAAAAATGAATATTCTCAAAGAAAGCATGATTAGAGACAAGATAGTGAATTAAGATTTATCATTTTTTAGCAAAACATATTATTTATGTCTCAAAACAACAAAATCCAAGCAGATGAATATTATCAAAAAGCAGTAGAATTACTAGATACTTATCAGGACTGGCAGGAAATTATTGAATATCTTGACAAGGCTATCGCTCTAAATCCACAAGAAAAATTATATTATTTTGAAAAAGCTAAAATAATGTACATTTCATATCAAGAAGAGCAAG
>JAKONF010000112.1 GCA_022702085.1 Rickettsiaceae bacterium
AGCACTCGCATTAGATGTACTTTCTAAAAGATCATCTTGAGCCTGAATATTTTGCTGCAGTTCTTTACTTATATTATCTTTGCTAGTTACATCATAGCTTGAGCAGATAATTATATCGCTATTTTTAAGAGCTAAGTTTATAAACTGGTATAAATATCTTTTGCCGTTGATCACTAAATATCGCTCTTCCCAAAGAGATTTTCCTAATGCTTTCAAAGCGTCAGCGGCTGTTTTTTTAGCGAATTTATCAATTTCAAAATTTATAGATGACAAAGCTACATTCTCATCCAAGGCAATTTCAGCATATTTTTTATTGAAGTAAATGATTTCTAACTTTTTGTTGCGTACCCAAACAGCAATATCAATATTATCAAGTACCTCGGATAATAAATTATTCTTCTTGTTAATAGTCTTTAGTTCTTTTTCCAGCTTTATAGTAAGTGGTGCATTTTTTATTGATGAATTAACAATTTTATTAACTAAAAATATCAAAGACAAGCTTGAGATGATCGAATATAGAAATGTATAGTGGTTACTGAATGTTCTGTTGTAAGTAATTAAGATGTTGATCAACATAACATTTATAACTACAAATAAATAGATAGGTAGCAAAGATTTATTCATCTGTATTTATTTCAAGTTTTTTAATCGAGCCTAAATAGTAACATAAATAGTTAAGAAAATAAATTTTACTTGCAAATGAGTAGCGATATCATGTAGATATTAATTCTATTTAAAAAAAATTAATAAAATTGTGGATATGACAATGCAATATACTCTTTCTATTATAAAACCTGATGCTGTAAAAAGAAATTTATCAGGGCAAATTAACGCTTATTTTGAAAAAAACAACCTTAAAATTGTAGCTCAAAAGATGACAATATTAACTAAAACTCAAGCTGAATCTTTTTACGGTGAACATAAAGAACGTTCATTTTTCGCTGGTTTAATAGAGTTTATAACTTCTGGACCAGTTATTTTACAGGTACTGAAAGGTGAAGATGCTATTACTTTGAACCGTAGAATAATGGGCGCAACAAACCCTAATAATGCTGATGAAGGTACTATAAGAAAAGATTTTGCTGAAAGCATTGAAGCTAACTGCGTTCATGGTTCAGATAGCGTAGAAAGTGCTCAAAGAGAGGTTAATTTCTTTTTTGCTGGTATGGAACTTGTTGAATAATTGCTGAATAATTTGTTTCACGTGAAACAAAAATATAGATTTATTATATGGATAATTTTAAAGTAGTAGTCATTGGTGGAGGTCATGCAGGAGTGGAAGCCGCTGCTGCTTCTGCGCGCCTTGGAGTACCTACCCTACTACTTACCTTAAAACAATCTAATATTGGCGAAATGTCTTGTAATCCTGCTATTGGTGGCGTTGCTAAAGGTACTTTAGTTAAAGAAGTTGATGCGCTTGATGGATTGATGGGGCGAATCATCGATCAGGCTGGCATTCATTTCAAAATGTTAAATGAAAGTAAAGGACCAGCTGTATGGGGGCCACGCGCCCAAGCTGATAGAAAACTTTACCGAGAGGCAATGCTTCAAGAAATTACCAATTACCCAGATTTGACTATAAAATATGCAGCAGTTGAAGATATTGAAATCGAGAATAATGCAGTTAAAGCTATTATCTTAGATAACAATGAAAGAATATCTTGTGATAAAGTAGTGCTTACTACTGGTACTTTTTTATCTGGTTTAATTCATATAGGACAGCAAAAAATTCCAGCTGGGAGAGTGGGTGAACCTGCTTCTTATGGACTGTCAGCTACCTTGCGCAGATGTAATTTCAAGCTAGGACGCCTCAAAACCGGTACTCCTCCTAGAATTGATGGAAGTACTATTGATTACAGCAAAACAGAAGCCCAAGCTGGCGACGCGACGCCGCGTCCATTTTCTGAATTAACTAAAAAAGTGTACGTGCCACAAATTAGCTGCTATATCACCCGAACTACAGCAAAAACTCATCAAATTATTCAAGATAATATTCATCTCTCTGCTATGTATTCTGGTCAAATAGAGGGCGTAGGTCCTAGATATTGTCCCTCTATTGAGGATAAAATTGTTAGGTTTAGTAGCAAGCCCAGCCACCAAATTTTTTTAGAACCAGAGGGTCTTGATGATAACACAGTTTATCCCAATGGCATCTCCACTTCATTGCCTGAGCATATACAAAAACAAATTTTGCAGTCAATTCCTGGCCTTGAAGAAGCTACTATGTTACGCCCAGGTTATGCTATAGAGTACGATTACGTTGACCCTAGGGAACTACAATTAACTTTGGAGACTAAAAAAGTTAAAGGTCTGTATCTAGCTGGCCAAATCAATGGTACTACTGGTTATGAAGAAGCAGCAGGACAAGGCATTATAGCTGGTATAAACGCTGCATTAGCTGCGCAGAATAAACCTGCCTTTACTTTCACGCGCGCAGAAAGTTACATTGGCGTAATGATCGATGATTTAATCACTTACGGTACGCTTGAGCCATATAGAATGTTTACTTCACGCTCAGAATACCGACTCTCGCTCCGGGCCGATAATGCTGATCTACGCTTAACTGCCAAAGGTATTGCTATTGGCCTAGTTAGCAAAGAAAGAATTGCTAGATATCAGCAAAAATTAGAAAATTTAAAAGCAGCAGAGTTATTGACTAAATCTCTTAAGCTAACCTCAAGTCAACTTAGCAAAATGGGTGTTATTATATCCCAAGATGGTAAATATAAAACCGCTCATGAATTATTGGGCATTCCTAGTTTTGGTATTGAAAAAACTTGCGAATTATTTCCGAAATTAAGATCATTGTGCGATAAAGCCCTCTTCCAACAATATATTGAATCTAAATATGCTTGTTATTTAGAGAGGCAGCGAGCAGATATAGACATGTTTGCCAAAGAGGAAAATCTATTGTTACCTATTGATCTTGATTATAATAAAATATCAAGCTTATCCATAGAAGTGAGGGAAAAACTAAATTACCATAAGCCTCAT
Organism: Rickettsiaceae bacterium; assembly: GCA_022702085.1. Classification (GTDB taxonomy): domain Bacteria; phylum Pseudomonadota; class Alphaproteobacteria; order Rickettsiales; family Rickettsiaceae; genus JAKONF01. Next base: position 2,995 of record JAKONF010000112.1, read on the forward strand.
AATATTGGCGCTGCCAGAAGAATTTCAGGTATCACTCCAACTTCACTCACTGCGATAATAATTCATCTTAAAAATGAAATATGAATATAGATATTTCACGTGAAACAGAAAGGCAGATAGAGGAATATCAGAAGCTATTATTTAAATGGAATGAAAAAATAAACTTAGTTGCCAAAAGCACTATCAGTGATTTTTGGCAAAGACATATCATAGATTCATTACAATTAATGAATTTACTCACTGACAAAGATATAGAATTGCTAGATATTGGTTCTGGAGGAGGATTACCGGGTCTTATTTTGTCTTTCGCCGGCGTTAAATCAGTAATCCTTGTTGAAGCTGACAGCCGCAAAGCTGCTTTTTTGGAACAAGCAGCTAAACTTTCTGCTAACAAGGTTGTGATCATCAATGAAAGAATTGAAAATTTGATTTTATCCTGTGATGTAATTACCGCTAGAGCTTTTGCTGAAATAGAGAAAATATTTACCTATACAAAAAAAATCACAACGCGCCAAAAATATTTACTACTTAAAGGCGAAAATTACGATAAAGAGTTGATCAATGCCCAAAAATCATGGTTATTTGATATAATATGCCATGAAAGCATTACTTCTGAAAAGAGTAAAATCTTAGAAATCACCAATTTGGCTAAAATTTAATGATACAAACTAAAATTATTTCTGTTGTTAATCAAAAAGGCGGGGTTGGTAAAACAACTACCTCAGTTAATCTTGCAACTGCTCTTTCTGTTATGGATAAAAAAGTCTTAATCATCGACCTTGATCCACAAGGAAATAGCTCAAGTGGTTTTGGCATTAATCAAGAAAATAGGAAGCTCACAATTTACCAAAACTTAGTTGGGCTGAGTTCTTTGGCAGATTCTATCATCAACACAGATTTTCCTAATTTATTTGT
>JAKONF010000147.1 GCA_022702085.1 Rickettsiaceae bacterium
TTGTAAATTTGAGCATCATGGCTCAATAGCACCTTTTTGTCTAGTAGATGTTGCTGTGAGCACTATAAATAATAGTTTGTATATTCAATCCAACTTAAATGTATCAATGAATTTCAATGCAGATAAAAATATTCTCAAAATCACTCTTAATCTATGATAAAATAATCAGCTTTAAATTTCTAAAAAATGCGAAATCAAAATTTAGTTTATTAATTAAAGGTCAAGCAGCATTGGATTTTGTTACAATTTAATAAAGATGAATTACTTTGTTTTCTGATTGAGAAGAATTAGAAGTAACAGGAGCAATGGTCATAGGTAATTAAGTAAATTAGCTAAATATACAAGTTTAATTGAAGTTGACTAAAATCAATGTAATAGTGATATTTTATAATCAGTTTCATTTAATCCTATTTTTATTGACTTTAGTCGATAAAAATCTTAAAACTATGTACTAAAATCCTCAGCTAGAACTCGATGATAGGTACTACGCCTAAAAGCTTTTCTAAAAACATCAAACAAATAATTTGGCCCATAGAGCGTCATGAACTCAAATTATTTGTGCCTATGGCTTTAATGATGCTATGTATTCTATTCAATTTTGGATCACTACGTTCAGTTAAAGATAGCTTGGTAGTGCCGGAGATGGGAGCAGAGGTTATAAGCTTTCTTAAACTTTGGCTGGTACTACCATCATCTATCATTTTTACTTTAATTTATGTAAAACTCAGCAATAGTCTGAATGCTGAATATATATTTTATATAATAGTTACCGTATTTTTAAGTTTCTTCCTATTATTTGCTTATGTTATATACCCCAATCAACACATATTTCATCCAAGTAGCCAAAATATTCAAAATTTGATTGCTAATTATTCTAACTTTAAATGGTTTATTATCATTGCTGGTAAGTGGAGCTACGTGCTGATGTATATTTTTGGTGAATTATGGAGCGCGGTTGTTATAAATTTGATGTTTTGGCAATTTGCAAATCATATATTCGATACTTCTAAAGCTAAGAGATTTTATCCAATTTTAGGTATGATTGGTAATATGGGATTGATACTTGCTGGCAATATGTTGATCTCATTTTCAGATTTTTCAGGTGATGCAACTGAAAATTTAACGCATTCTTGCAAATGCCAAGCAATGTTACAACCCATTATTTTAACCATCGTGGTTTCAGGACTGCTTTCAATGGTATTATTTAAAATAATAAATTTTATTATCTTGAACGACGACAGCTTTAAAAAAGATTACGCCAGGGCTAGCGAAGAAACTAAAACTCAGCTCTCTCTAAAGCAGAGTTTTAAATTAATCATTAAGTCTAAATATATTGGCCACATAGTTTTACTGATCCTATGCTATGGCTTATTGATCAATATTCTTGAGGGTCCTTGGAAAGCTAAAGTAAGGGAATTATATCCAAATACCATTGATTATATGAATTTCATGGGTAGATTTAACATCTGGATGGGAATTTTCTCAGTAAGCTTTATGATTATTGGTGGTAATATCTTAAGAGCATGTAGCTGGTTATTTTCAGCATCCCTCACTCCTTTGATGATTGCAATTACGGGTTTTGCTTTTTTCATGTTCGTAATTTTTGCTAAAGAAGCCCAAGAGTGGGGATATAGTTTTAATCCTATTTACGCTGCAGTTATAATTGGTGCTGCGCAGAATATTTTGAGTAAATCAACTAAATATTCATTATTTGATTCGACGAAAGAGATGGCTTATATCCCTCTCTCTGTTGAACTTAGAACGAAAGGTAAAGCAGCCGTTGAAGTTATCGGCACTAAGTTTGGTAAATCAATGGGTGCTTTCATTCAATCAACTATGTTTATGTTAGTACCATCTGCTACTTTTGATTCAATCACTATATATCTGATGACGATATTTGCGTTTGTAATCATTATCTGGTTTTGGAATGTCATTAAATTAAATAATGAGTATCTGAAGATCCAACAATGAAAGTCATTTCAAAAATCATCTATGGAGTTTTATATTAAATGAGCAGGAAAATAAAAATTTTACTAATCATTTTTTTTATTTTATTTGCAGCTTATAGTGCGGCTTGGTACACTGCAATGAGTACTATAACTGAATATATAAATGCTGAATATGCTGGTAGAGACTTAAAACCAGAAATTCATCATCAAGAAAAAGATGAAGATGGCACTTTAACCAGTTCATTCTCTATAAGTGACAATCCTACTACTAAACTTGGTATAGTTAAAGCCAGTGCTGTTGGTTTTCCCTTTAAATGGGCTATAGCCATAGACGGTTTCCATAAAGTCGATAACAATAACAGAATTAATTTTCAGTCGCCAGTAATTTTGGGCTATAATTTAATAAATCAAAGCATTTATGCCAATTATAAAGGTGATATAATAATCAAAGAAAAAGACGTTATAACCAAAAGAATTGAAGAAATTAACTGTAATTCTTCCATCAGAATGGTGATAACTCCTGATCTTATAAAAACTCTAACAAAAACAACAAATACTTCAAATAAGGGTTTTGAACTGATCAATTATTTCGGCATTATTAAACTAAATCTACAAAATTTAAAATGGTATGATGGTCAGAGAACTGAAAAATACTATGATTTAGATCACATCAACCTTGAGCTAAATTTTGATAAACCATTTTATTACACTAATCTAAATGATTTTATAAATCATCCTCCACAAAATATTTCTATTTATCAATCTACCAGATTTAATGAAGATCATTTTGATAAAAGCCATTCTTTAAATAATGACGAAGAGCTTAAAGATTTTACTGATTTAATCAAAAAACCATCTGCAAGTAAAGTAAAGCTCAATATTAAAAACAAGGATGTATTAGAATTTTATCTAACTGAATTCAGTTATGAAGTACCTGATCTTATCAAAACTTCTTTGAAAGGTTTATTAAAAATTGATAAAAAAAATAAGAATTTTCAAACAAAATTAAGAAGTGAGCATGAAATTGGCAAAAATTATTTCAAAATTTTAAAAACATTATTTAATGACGAAGTTATTAGTGCTTATTGGCAAAAAAATTCAATATTTAACGAACTTAAATTTGTTTTAGATCATGAGAAAAATTTCTATTTAGATGAGCTAGAAAATAGAAAATATATTTTAGAATTAGATGGCGAAAGCAAAAATGTTGCCCTTAGCACGCAGCTTGATATTAACCATTTTATTTTGTCTTCAGGTAATACGTCAATCCAACTAAAAAACAATGCCTTGTATAGTAATGATAGCTGGAAGGCTAGAGGAATATTGTCTTTAACAAATTTTCCAAAATTGATTGATATTAGTTCTGGTTATTTACTCAGAATTTCACAACTTTTTGATTGGTCGGATAAATCACAAAAAATAATTACCGATATTGCTAAAAATTTACTAAAAACTATTGCCGATCATCCAGAATCCAAAGCTAATGATTTAAGCGTAAGCTATGATTTAGATTCAACTAATTTAGCCAAAGGCAAAATTGGTAATGTCAAATTTAATCAACTTGAGAATCTTTATTATTTAGCTTTATATAAAGCGGTAGGCAATAGTATTAAGCTTGATGACAAAATAATCAATAAATTAAACAAAATAATTCCAGGTTTTGATCAACAACTTAATAAAATTAGTCCTGATCAGAATATTTTAAATGAGATTATCAAAAAACCCAAAAAGCTGTTTAATAAAAATATGCTAAAACAAATAACGGAATAATAGACAAGGTTGTTGATTTATGAGCATTGATTCAAATTTAATTGCTAACATACATAATTATCTTGCTTGTGACGTTGCAAATATGAATCAATTAATCTTACAGCATTTAAGTAATAAAGAAGATTTGATAGAAAATATTTGTAAATATTTAATCAATGCTGGCGGTAAAAGGATTAGACCAATTCTTACCATCTTGACCTGTAAAATGTTTTCATACAAAGGTGAGCATCATATAAAATTAGCGACAGCAGTTGAATTGATTCACGCAGCAACGCTCTTACATGATGACGTAATCGACGAGAGTAAAGTGCGTAGATTTAAACCAACAGCTAATATAATTTGGGGCAATAAGGCTACTATTTTGGTTGGTGATTTTTTGTTCAGTCAAGCTTTTAAATTAATGGTAGCAGCAGAGTCACTTTCTTGTTTAAGCGTTCTTTCTCAAGCAGCTTCAATAATTGCCGAAGGAGAGGTCTGTCAATTAGCAAGATTGGGCGAACGCCGTATTTTAAATGAAGAAGAATATAAGAAAATTATTTATGCCAAAACTGCAGAATTATTTGGTGCTGCTTGTGAAGTTGGAGCAATTATAAGTAATCAAACTTCTGAACTTTGCGACGTCATGCGGCAATTTGGTATCAATCTTGGCTATATTTTCCAGGTTAGCGACGATCTACTAGACTATGTTGGTAATGAAAGTAAAATGGGTAAAAATATTGGTGATGATTTCATGGAAGGTAAAGTAACTTTGCCTTTAATTATGTTATATAGTAAATTAGAGCTAAAACAACAAGATTGGCTAAAACAACTGATTGCTTCTAAGATAAGAACTATCGATAATTTAATCGAAATACAAAAATTGTTTATATTTCACCAAATTAAACAAGAAGTAATTAGAGCTGTAGATATTATAGGAAATGAAACAAAATTATTACTACAAAAAATTACAGATCAAGTTGCAACTCAGAATCATAATAAAAATTATCTAGAGCAACTACTAGATTTTGCTATTAAAAGAGTTCATTAAATGATTAAAAATTATACTCCTAAACTTAATATAGCATTTATCTGGTGGCTTAGAATTTGTTGCGTAATGATTGCACTGATGGTATTGATAGGCGGCGTAACTCGTCTTACCGGTTCTGGATTATCAATAGTTGAATGGAAGCCAGTAACGGGCGTTATTCCTCCTTTAAATTTAGCAGATTGGTCAGTAGAATTTGATAAATATCAAACCTCACCAGAATTTCAGCAAAATAATTCTGATATGAGCCTAGAAGATTTCAAATTTATCTATTTGTTGGAATATATCCATCGTTTAGCAGGTAGAATTACTGGCTTATTATTTTTGCTACCACTAATTTTTTTCTACAGAAATGGCCAAATTAAAAATAAAGACTTGCCAGTTTATGGCTCAATATTATTTCTATTTGCTCTACAAGGGTTTATGGGATGGTATATGGTCAAAAGTGGTTTAGTGAGCAATCCTCATGTAAGTCCTTTTCGCTTAGCAAATCATCTCTTGCTTGCTATGGTTATTTATAGTTTGTTGTTTTGGCAACTAATGAAAAATAATTTCAACGTCTTGTTGCTTGATAATAAAACAAATTTTAGCGTAATCAAAAATTTGTGTTTAGCATCAATCTCAACGCTATTATGCCAAATTTACTTAGGAGGAATAGTTGCTGGGCTCGATGCAGGACTTGTCTATAATAGTTTTCCATTAATGGGCAATGGATTAGTCCCTGAGGA
>JAKONF010000150.1 GCA_022702085.1 Rickettsiaceae bacterium
AAATGAGCAAAAATGAATATGATTATCCAGAGATATATGCGGCTGAAAATGATAGTTTTAAAGATGATTTCAATGTTTTTATTGGTGTAAAAACAAGTGGTGTAGCACTTGATCTTGCTTGCGGAAATGGACGCTTAACTATTGAATTAGCAAAGTCTGGTTTGAAAGCTATGGGCTTAGAGATAAGCCAGCCAATGATTGATTATGCCATCAAGAAATCAACAGGATTAGATATTAACTATGTTCATAGTGATATTAAAAATTTTAAGCTCAATACCAAATTTGATCTTGTTACCATGGCTGGTAATTCATTTCAAGCTTTGTTAACTTATAAAGAGCAGCTTAATATGTTAGCTTGCGTTAGGGATCATTTAAAGCCAGATGGTATTTTCATATTTGATACAAGAAAGCCTACTATTGATGAATTACAAACTACAGCTAAATACGAACATTGGCATAATTTTACTTTAACAAATGGCGAAGAAGTTCAAGTCTATGGTAAGCAAAAGTATAATAAACAAAATAGTCAAATATTATACAAGACAAAAAGAATTTTTACCAATCATAAAACAATTACAGAAACAAAATTACTTTTCACCAATTTAGATAATCTTAAAAAATTAATTTCAGTGAGTGGTTTATATATTGTGGAAATTTATGGTGATTTTAATAAAAATCCTGTCAGTAAGGATAATTCTAAAATTATATGTTCATGTAAAGTAAAAAATTAAATATCAAATTGTTTGTGAAACATAAAGCTCAGAGGTTTTATGAAACCTTTGAGCTTTTTATTTTAGATAGTTAGGTTTATATACCTAGGGACTTAAGTATATTTTGTAATGAATTAGATGTACGGCGATCCCTGTAAGCATTATAGCCATAGATTAATCCAACGATTAAAGCTACAGCAGAAACAGAACCGGCAATGTTAAGCGGCGTAGCTAATTCCTTAGCACGTTCTGCTAGTACTTTAGCCTGTTCCATAGCATTTTTAGCTTGATCGTTGACTACGCTTAATGCTTGCGAACTTCCAGATGAGATTTTATCCATCATTCTGTTACCCATAGCTTTATTCTTACATCTTCTTTTATAAGCACCAGCAAGTCCACCTAATGCGAAACAAACACCAGAACTAATCAACGCAGCGTAACTTTTGTTAAAGTCTTCCATGAAGTAGTAGTAACTGCTAAAACTACCCCAAATACCGGCAACGAGCAAAAATGTATACATGCATATGGTTATAGGTAGGTGTGATGTTCTATCTGAGCTACCAAAAAGTGTGTACATTATAAGTGATTTTAACATATATTTTACTTTTTAAAGAGTAAAGCTAAAATCATTCCTGCACCAAAGCCATACATTAAACTTCTAATTGGGTTTTTTTGGATAGAACAAGCCAAGCTCTCTACTCCTTCTTTACCTTGCTCATAAGCTCTATCTTTCATATCGCTCATATTTGACATTAAATGGCTCATTTCATTCCAGAGCATATTAGATGCATCACCTTTAACATTACCCATACGATCAAAAATATTCTTCATATCATCTTTAATTGCTGAGACTTCATTTTTAATGTTTTGTGAGCTTTGTTCATTTTGACTATTTCTTTCATTTTTATCGTTTTGTGCTGAATTTTTCATAATAATTTCCTATGAATTTTTTTATAAGAGTTGATTGGTGAGTTATATCTCGTAAAAACAATAGTGCAGGATTTTATGCCTATTGTAAAGCCATTTTTATTAATATTTTTAAGAATTATTTATTCTATCAAAAACAACAAGTAATTTTTATAATATTGTTTTTAAGTGTAAGTCTTCATGTAATCACCAATCAACATTTGGGTTACATCTTCACTTGAATTATAATTATGTATTTCTGTATCAAAACTCGAAACAATATCATCTTTTTCTTTTAAATCTTTTTTGGCATTTTTCTGTTGTGCATAGTGGTTTATCTTAAATTCTAGCTCACTTACAAAAGTCATCTTTGATTCTGGATCGATAGTTGGAAGATCTAGTTTGTTATTTTTTTTTTCGTTTTCTAATTTTTCTTGTCTATGTTTATATGAATGCCTTGGTGAAGTTGGTACTGAATAAGAATAATGTTTTTTTGAATACTTTTCTGGGCGAGGACGAGGATTCCAATCATATTCTACATGTGTATTATTCACTTCTATTGGTGGAGCTTTTTTATGAGAAATTACTTCATATTCCGCTCTAATTTCATTAGTAAATGATGAATTTAATTCAGGTTGTGCTCCTATCTCATTAGTAAATGATTTCTTCATATAATTTTATACTTCTTCATTACTTTGATAATTATAAATTACCGCGTAGAAGTAAAAAATTAGTTAAAAAATTAATTATTTACAAATTTTGACGTTGAAATAAAAGCTGAAACAAGGAAATCTTGCATATATTACACAACAAAATTTGATTGAATAACTAATTAAAAATTATGTTAGCCAAAAGTTGACCATCGCTTTGTGTATTTGTTATTTCAGAAAACTTCTTAACAAAAATAATCTCATTAGCCGAAGTTACATTTTTTAAATCATTGATAATTTCAATAGGTAAATTAACATCTTTCAGCTCGATCTTATTAATAGTAGCTTTCATCGACAAATTTCTTTCTGTTTTGGCTCTGCGGACTATATCTAGAATTTCAATCAAAATACTACCTTGCTGTTCAACTCTTTCATCATATCTTACGACGTTATTTTTCGGCCAATTACCTTTGCTATGGATTGATTTATCAAAGTTATATATTGATTGATATATTTCTTCAGTAATATGAGGAACGAAAGGAGCAAATAATTGTAAAATAGTCTGCAGAGTATAATATAGGGTTAAAATACCACTATATTGACCAGTAGAGTTTTGATTAAACTCATCGTAAACTCTAATTTTACTAATCTCCAAATAATTATCACAAAAATCTCGCCAAAAGAATGTTTCAATTAAATTCATAGCGGTTGAATATTCATATTGATTGAATTCGGTTTGGACTTTGTTTACTAACATAATCAATCTATTGATCAACCATTGATCCATTGGTTGAGTAATTTTGTATTGAATCTGTGATAATTCAACTTTTGCATCCATAGGCGATAATTTATTAAAATGTCCTGAAGCAAACTTGGCAGCATTCCATAGTTTATTAACTAAGCGCTTGCCATTTTTCATTACATCTTCACTATAAGCAGTATCTGCTCCTGGTTTAAAGGTAGAAGCCCAGTATCTGATAACATCTGCCCCGTATTGAGCTAATAACTTTTCAGGAACAATAGTATTGCCTTTAGATTTAGACATTTTGGTACGATCCTCGGCTAAACACCAGCCGCTAATCATAATATTATGCCAAGGCAGACTACTTTGATGCAAATGACTTTTAAGCATGGTATAAAAAGCCCAAGTACGGATGATTTCATGCGCTTGTGGACGCAAGTCAAATGGAAATAATTTTTGATGACGCTCCCAATCTACAGCGTGTTTCGGTGATATCCCATGCGAACATAATTGCGGAGAAATAGAACTAGTAGCCCAAGTATCCATCACGTCAGTGTCTGCTTCAACTTCTTCTCTGGAATAGCCTCTAGGTAGATCAACAGTAGGATCAACTGGTAATTGTTCAGGATAAGCAAATATGGCTTTACCTTCCTCGCCCATTCTTTTAGAATACCAAACAGGAAAAGGTACCCCAAAGTAACGTTGACGGCTAATGCACCAATCCCAAGCAATACCATTTATCCAATTGCTAAGACGTATTTTCATAGATTTAGGATGCCAATTTAGCTCTTCGGTTTTTTGCAGTAATGCTTCCTTGTGTTCAATAGTTTTTATAAACCATTGTGGTGAAGTTAAAATTTCCAAAGGCGCTCCTGAACGCTCTGCACACTTGACTATTTGCTGAATCTCAGTTTGCTTGAGTAATAAATTTTCACTTTTCAATAATTCTATACTCTTAGCCTTGGCAGCTGTTACTTTTAGGCCAATCAATTGGTCAGCAAAATTCTGAGCTTTGATAATATCTTGGCAATTATCAGAGAATATAATATTAGCTAATTTACCTTGATTATTAATAATAATTTTGCTTGGTAATCTATGTTTTTTCCACCACAAAATATCTGTCTGATCGCCAAAGGTACAACACATCACTAACCCTGTACCTTTGTCAATTTGTACTAATTCATCTTCTATAATTGGTACTTCTACGCCAAATAATGGCGTAATTGCTTTGCTATTTTTAAGATGTTTATATCTTAAGTCATCTGGATGATAAAAAACTGCCACGCAAGCAGCTAGTAATTCTGGGCGAGTAGTAGCAATGATTAACTCTTCGCCATTATTTGACTTAAAGATTATCTCATTCATTGATGAAGCTCTTTCTTTATCTTCAATATCTGCTTGCGCAAGGGCTGTTCCATCAACTGGATCCCAGAGTATTGGTTGCGCTTCTCTATATATTTGTTCTTTATTTACCAAATCTAAAAATGACATCTGCGATATAGTTTGCGATAATGGACTAATAGTTTGGTATTCAAGATTCCAATCTACTGATAACGCAATGCTGTTAAATAATTGCCGAAATTTTTCTTCTTCTTCTTTGACAACTTCACGGCAAATTTTGACAAATTCTTGGCGCATCATGTTTGATGCTCTTACTTCTCTTTGCTTTTCTACTAATCTCTCAGTCGGCAAACCATTATCATCAAAGCCCATAGGGTAGAAGATGTTTTTGCCAATCATTCTTTGAAAGCGTACAATAAAATCAGCTTGAGTATAGCTATAAACATGGCCAATATGTAACTGACCTGAAACAGTTGGCGGCGGCGTATCAACTACGAAAGTTTCTTCTTTGTTAGTATTTTTATCCCAAAGATAAACTTTTTGCTGTTGCCAAAAATCTTGCCATTTTTTCTCACTTTGACTAAAATCGTAATTCTTTGTAGATTCTTGCATAATTCCAATTCTTACTTATCATTTTGCAAAGAAAATACTTTAAACATTCAAAATTAACAAATAAATTTTATATTATTCATTCTGCTCATGTATTTTAAACTAAATATTATGCTTAACAATGAATAGTCAAAAATTCGCCAATATTTTAAAATTGCTTAGGCTCAATACTCCTACTGGAGATATCTCGGTTATAAAATTTATCTATCTAACCTTTTTCCCAGCTTGTTGGGGTTTTCAACTCACCTCGAGTAAGGAATATTATTTTTTAATTTTATTTTTTATTGGCAGTTTATCCACTAGGGGGATGGGTTGTATAATAAATGATTATTTTGACCGTGATTTCGATAATAAAGTTACCAGAACAAAAGATAGACCTCTAGCCAATAGATCTATTGATCTTAAATTGGCTAGTTTATTATTTATTATATGTACGTTTGTAAGTCTGTTAATTCTATTATCACTAAACATTACTTGTATCTATATAGGTATCGTTTGTGCTGGCATGATGACTATATATCCCTTATTTAAAAGATTTTCAAACTTTCCGCAAATCTTCTTAGGCTTTACTTTCAATCTAGGTGCTTTAATTGGTTATGCAGCTATTACTAATTGTATTGACATAGTGGTTATTCTTTTGTATTTGGGCTGCTGCATGTGGACAGTAGGTTTTGATACAATATATGGATTTATGGATATTGAAGATGATCAAAAAATAAAAATTAAATCATTTTCAATTTTTATCCAAAACAAAAAATATCGTCTTATTATAGGCCTGACATATCTTGCGTTCATAACATTATTTGTAACTGCTAACTTGATTAATAGAGTTGTCGCTAACGTGCCAATTTTATTAATTGGCGTCAGCATAGCTTTTTTGATATTGATCTGGCAAATATTAACATTGGACATAACTAATCCAAATAATTGTTTAAAAAGATTCAATGCTAATAACTTAGTTGGACTTACTTTAATGATAACTATGTTTTTATCAAATAATTAGCATTCATCTCATAAATGTATGGATAATTTTATCATTAACAGCGATATTTGCTAAATTTGCGCTGCAAAATATATTCTGAGCTTGAAAATTCAATATCGCAATATTATATTATATGATATAATACAACTTAGGATATGTAGTAATTAAAGTCTTGAATAAGATTTGCTTTTACAAAATGGGGAAAACAATATGATTGATTATACCAAAGCTTTTTCACAAATTCAGCAAAAAGGATATGATGAAGGGCTTCGCAGTTACATGCTAAAAATATATAACTATATGGCCGCAGCACTGGTGATTACAGGCGTCGCTGGTTTTGCTGTTTTAAATTTCGCGCCACTTAGAAACCTTATGTTTCAAACAGATGGTTATGGTCACTACGGCACTACTGGTATTGGTATGCTCATTAGCATAGCTCCTATAGGAATAGCTCTCTACTTTTTTAGTGCTATTAATAAAATAACAATTCAAACTGCTCAGACTTTATTTTAGGTATACGCAGCTCTTATGGGTATGTCTCTTTCTCATCTAGGTATAATGTATACTGGTGAATCTATAGCCCGTACTTTCTTTATTTGCGCCTCTGTATTTGGTGGTATGAGTATTTACGGCTATAGTACCCAAAAAGATCTTACTTCAATGGGTTCATTTTTAATAATGGGCGTAATGGGCTTAATTGCAGCCTCGGTTATTAATATATTCCTGCAAAGTTCTGCCATTAATTTTGCTACTTCATTAATTGGTGTGGCTGTATTTATGGGTTTGATTGCGTGGGATACTCAAAAACTGAAAAATATATATTATAGTACTGGGGGCGGTGAACTTGGGCAAAAAATGTCTATAGTTGGTGCCCTTAGTCTGTATATGGATTTTATAAATTTGTTTTTGTACATGATAAGATTCTTCGGTAATAGAAGAGATAATTAAAATTATCTTTTTGTTATAAACATGAAATAGCTCTGTAATGAAATACAGGGCTATTTTTTTATCAATTTCTTATCTTGCAAGGCAAAATGTTAAATGCAACAGCGGCAATAATTATCATCGGTAATGAAATATTATCGGGCAGAACGCTTGATAAAAATACTGCATATATTGCTGAAAAACTTTGCTTTCATGGCATTGA
>JAKONF010000148.1 GCA_022702085.1 Rickettsiaceae bacterium
ACCTCCTCTTTTTCCGATTATGCTAATAACATTGCCGCTGAATATAATTACTGGCTTGGTGACGCTTTTGCTTCAGGTGGCTCAAACGGTTACGATCACAAAAAAATCGGTATCACTGCTAAAGGGGCATGGATTTCTGTGCAAAGACATTTTGAGGAGCTGGGGATTAACGTTCAAAAAGACATCATCACGGCTGTAGGTATTGGTGACATGTCTGGAGATGTTTTCGGTAACGGATTATTGCGTTCTGATACTATAAAACTAATAGCAGCTTTTAATCATAAACACATATTTATTGATCCAAATCCTGATCCCAAGACAAGTTTTGATGAGAGAAAAAGATTGTTCTTCCTACCAGGTTCTAATTGGTCTGATTATAATCCTGATTTAATCTCTCAAGGGGGCAGAGTATATAAACGCAGTACCAAATCAATTGAACTAACTTTGGAAGCCAAGAAATTATTAAATCTTGAGGTAAATGAGATAGATCCGGATAGCTTGATAAAAGCTATTTTAATAGCTAATGTTGACCTTCTCTGGAATGGAGGCATTGGTACTTATATTAAGTCAAGTGATGAAGCGCACGCTAAAGTTGGTGATAAAGTCAATGACAATTTGAGATGTAACGGCAAAGATATCAGAGCTAAAGTTATCGCTGAAGGTGGTAATTTAGGCGTATCTCAATTAGGTAGAATAGAATATAGTTACAAAGGCGGTTTGATTAATACCGATTTTATCGATAATTCAGCTGGCGTAGATTGCTCGGATCATGAAGTGAATATTAAAATTGCTTTGAATAATGCTTTAACTAAAAAAAAGCTAAATCTAGCAGAAAGAAATGAATTGCTTGCTCAAATGACTGATGAAGTTGCAGAATTAGTATTAGAGGATAACTATAAGCAAACAAGAGCTATAAGCATCGCTCAGCTCTCGCCAACAGTAACTATGGAATTAGCTAGTCAGTTAATCATCTCGCTTGAGGATGAGAATCTACTAAATCCTGAAGTTGAATTTATACCTAACAGAGTTGAACTCGAACGTAAATGCCAATTTAAAGAAAGATTGACTAGACCTGAACAAGCAATTTTATTATCTTACAGCAAAATGTATATTTATCACCGTTTACTGTTGACCAGTGGCGAAGCAAATATTACAGAGGATCAGTATTTTACCTCTACACTAATAAATTATTTTCCGCGTGCTATGAGAGAGAAATTTAAAGATGAGATATTGACTCATCCTTTAAAAAGAGAAATTATTTTAACTGCTGTAACTAATAAAATTGTAAATCAGCTCACAGGTCCATTGCTAAATTCAATTATTATTGAAAATCCTACTGCTTTTTCTGAAATTATCAGAGCTTTTCAGGTAGTATGTGAAATTTTTGATTTGGATAATTTGTGGCATGAAGTTGATATATTACCGAGTACAATTAATATATCCATTAGAATGAGTATGTTTACTGACCTTACTCGTATTATGCGTAGAGGCATTACTTGGTTTATCAAAAATTATAATTCGCCAATTGATATTAATTCAGCTATAGATGAATATAAATCATCAGTCAATCGCCTTAGCCAAATAATTAGCAATTTACTAATTGGCGATGATAAAGCAAAATATGAAGAAAAATTAAATGACTACAAGCAAGGTGGAGTTCCAGAAAATCTAGCGAGCAAGGTTGCCACGCTTGACATTTTAATTTCTACCTTTGATATAATTAATATTGCTAAGCTTCATAACTCAACTGATACTAAAGTAGCTAAATACTATTTTGAAGTTGGAGATATTTTTAATCTAAATTGGTTACGTAAAATATGTGATAAGCAAATTGATGATTCTTATTGGAATAGATTATCGATGCAATCTCTTAAAGACGATTTATATGATAAACAAAAAAGCCTAACTGCCAGAATAGTTGATAGTGATGCAAATGTAATGAAGTGGCTGAAAGATAATGAGAAAATTACTAAAATTTTCACAGATTTAGTACATACATTGAGTACTCAGAATGATATGTCTTCAAATATGGTGATATTGGCTAACAAAAAACTAGATATTATGCTTAAAAAACTTGGATAGTAAATGGTATTGAACTTAAAACAAGCTAGATTAGATTTAGGTCTCTCTATTGAGGAAATATCTGAAAGTTTAAAAATCAGAAAAAAATACTTAGTAGCCCTAGAAGAAGGAGAATACGACATATTACCAGGTAATACGTATGTAGTTGGTTATTTAAAGTCTTATAGTAAGTTTTTAAAAATTGAATTTGAAAATATAAATATTGATGCGCAAGATAAAATTAAAATAGCTAATGTTGAGATAAAAAATTCAAAAACTCAAAGTTATTTAGTGGTTATCTCTATCTTTTTCTTAGCTGTTATTGTTATAGCATATTATCAAATTTTCAGTAATAAAGGTGAGGAAATGATGAACACTTATCCTAATTCTGAGATTGATGCTGAGCAACTTAATTTAAATGATAGGTATGAGTATAAATAATAAAAATATAGATCAGCTTTATCATCAAATTGATCAAGACGTTGATAACTTAATACAAGATCTAGCACATCATAAAGAAGAAATAGCTTATTTAAGCGAACAAAACACTAAGTTAAAAGAACAAAGAGAACAAGTTTTAGAGCAGTTAACAGGGTACGTAACTGAACTAAATAATTTAAAAGCTGAACTAAAATCTATTATCGCTAACGCTGATAATAGGGATAAGCAGATAGGTTAATGTAATGTCACTAGTAACTATCACAATTAATAATAAAAATTTTCAATTATCATGTAGCGAAGGTTCAGAGAGAGAATTATCTATGCTGGTAGATATTTTGAATGGCAAAATCAATGATATTAAAAATACTAGTCCCAATGCATCATTTGAATTAACTTTAGTAATGACAGCTCTGTCACTGCAAAGTGAATTGCAAACACTAAAAAGTAGAATTTTTGATGAAGAATCTAGTAAAATCAATAAAGATGATGAAAAATTTTCTGAAACTTTAAGTACCATTGCTGGTTATCTTGAGAATTTAGCTCAAAAACTTAATAGGTACAAATGACATTCTCTAGCAGCAGGCGGCATTATAACTCAACTAATTTTGGCTTTAATATTTGACAATTTGATATTATGATTATATCCTATTTAAAAATAGGCTACTTGGTTTGTTAGGTTTTAGTATATACCCTAGGACTATAATTTTTAATTAGGATTCTGTCCCTTTTAGCTGCCGTGGCACTAAAATATGGGATCCAACTTGTACACAGAGGTTCTCAAGAGGATCTTTACCAACGGCTAAAGTGGTCTAATTATTTCAAATTTTCAGAAGAGAAAATAAATGCGCCAAACTATTTTATTGTTAAGTCTCGTAGGTATTACTTTCTTAGTATCAAGTTGCAATACCATTAAAGGTATGGGTCAAGATATTAAAAAAGGCGGCGAAGCAATAGAAGAATCTGCAGATAAAAATAAGTGATTTATCAAACTCAAAGCAATTTATATTCTTGTATAAGTATCTTTTGAACTTATAATATCTATCATATTTTATAATTTCTTGTTAACTTAAGCTATTTAGCCTATTTAATGATTGTCATAATAGATAAAATGATCTATTTTTTTGATTATTTTATTGTTAATTACGTAATATGACAGATGATATTCTCTCTTTAGCTAAAGGAAAAATTGCTGAAATTAGTAGCCTTGAGGCTTTACAAAATATCAAAGTAGAATTATTGGGTAAAAACAGTTCTATTACTGCTGAACTGAAAAAACTAAGTTCTTTAGCTGAAGATGAGCGCAAAATATTTGGCCAAAAAATTAATCAAATTAAAGAGCAAATTCAACAATTATTAAATACCAAATTTAAAAATTTAGAAGAGCAAGAATTAGCAAAAAAATTTGCTTTAGAAAAACTCGATTTATCAATGCCTGGAAGAGCAAGTTACCGCGGTAGTATCCATCCGATTACTCAAAGCTTAGCTGAATTTATGCAAATCTTTGCAGGATTTGGTTTTGAAGTAAAAGAAGGCCCTAGTATTGAAAGCGATTGGTATAATTTTACTGCCTTGAATATTGACAAAAATCATCCAGCGCGGCAAATGCATGACACTTTTTACTTAAAAAAAGGTGATATTTTACGTACCCATACCTCTCCTACGCAAATCCGTACTATGGAATTAGGCAAACCACCTTTTAAATTTGTAGCACCTGGGAGGACTTATCGCTCAGATTCAGATGTAACCCATACACCAATGTTTCACCAAATTGAAGGGATGATTATCGATAAAGATATCAAAATGGGTCATTTAAAGTATGTAATTGCTTCTATGATTAGACAGTTTTTTGAACAACCAAATATCGATATACGCTTTAGACCTAGTTTTTTTCCATTCACTGAGCCTTCTGCTGAAGTAGATCTTAAATTTAAAAATAGTGATAATTGGCTTGAAGTTTTGGGCTGCGGTATGGTGCATCCTATTGTTCTACAAAATTGTGGTATTGATTCCGAAGAATATACGGGCTTCGCTTTCGGTTTAGGTTTAGAGAGATTTGCTATGCTTAAATATGGTATTCAGGATCTAAGGCAATTTTATGAAGGAGACTATCGTTGGCTAAATCACTATAATTTTGCAGTCCTTGATATTCCTAACTTAGTAAGTGGTTTAACTAAATGAAATTTACCTTATCAATTTTAAAAAAATTTTTAGATACTGAAGCTTCTTTAGCAGAAATAGTCGCCTGTTTAACTTCTATAGGCCTTGAAGTTGAAGAAGTAATTGATAAAGGAAATGAGCTAAGAGATTTCTCAGTAGCCCAAATCATTGACGCCTCGCCTCACCCTAATGCTGACAAATTACAAATTTGCCAAGTACAAACCAGAGATCAAGTTTTACAGATAGTTTGTGGAGCTCCTAATGCCCGCAAAAATATTAAAGTTGTATTAGCAAATGTTGGTGTTGTAATTCCTAATGGAAATTTTAAAATTAAAAATTCTGAAATTAGAGGGGTAAGTAGCTGCGGTATGCTTTGCTCTGAAGATGAACTTATGGTAGGCAGCTCTAGCAGTGGCATTATCGAGCTACCTCAAGATGCAGAAATTGGCCAACCATTTGCTAAATATTATGGTTTTGCTGATCCAGTTTTGCATATTAATGTAACGCCAAATCGAGGAGACGCCTTAAGTGTTTTAGGTATTGCTAGAGATCTAGCAGCTTCTGGGCTTGGCACATTTAATTATCCAATTATTCCTACCATCAAAGAAAGTTTCATTACTGATTTCACAGTATCAGTAGAAGATAAACAAGCTTGTCCTTTATTTGCTATCCGTGAGATTCACAATATAAATCCAAATAGTACTAGTCCTGAGTGGCTAAAGCAATTTTTAGATAATGTTGGTATAGGATCTATTTCAGCAATTGTCGATATTACTAATTATATCTGCATAGCTTATGGTCAACCCATGCATGCTTATGATGCGTCAAAAATTAGCCAGCAGCTGCGAATAAGAAAATTAACAGCCCAAGCAAAGTTTTCAGCTTTGAATGATAAAGGATATAATTTAGAACCAGGTGATTTGGTTATTGAAAGTGGTGATCAGGTTCAGTGCTTAGCTGGTATTATTGGCGGTAAGGCGTCTTGCGTAGATGATAAAACAACTAAGATAATCTTAGAAGCCGCTCACTTTGAGGCAGCGCAAGTTATTAGCACTGGTAGAAGAACTAATATTGAAAGTGATTCAAGATATAGATTTGAACGTAAAATCAATCCTGGCTTTACTCTCACTGCCTTAGAAATAGCTACGCAGTTGATCCTAGATATTTGCGGCGGTGATGTTTCTAACGTACTCTCTTCCGACAATCAGGATTCTACTGTCAAAACTTTGAGCTGGCCTATCGCAAGCCTTGAGAAAATTACCGGCTTAACTATTGATAGCGCAATAATTATTAGCATTTTAACCAAGCTAGGTTTCGATCCTAAATTAAATAATCAAAATATTGACTTAAAGATTCCTTCTTGGCGGCATGACATAACTATCAAAGAAGATATTGTCGAAGAGATCACTAGAATATATGGTTATGATGACATCCCTGAAATTGTATTACCCAAAACTGAATTCAAATATAGTGTTAATAAAAACCAATCATTGATGAATGATGTTAGAAGATCACTAGCCTTCATGGGTTATAATGAGATTGTATCATGGTCATTTACTAATAGTAAGCTCTCGGAGTTATTTACCGGACACAAAGAAGAGTTATTTTTGCAAAATCCCATAAGTGCTGATCTAGACTATATGCGACCTTCTATACTGCCTAATATTCTGCAAATGGTAGCTAAAAATATTAACCGTTCTTTTAAGAATCAAGCATTATTTGAAGTTGGACCAGTGTTCAAAGGCACTCTGCCACAAGATGAAATTGTCACGGCTACTGGCATTAAATATGGCACAAATATTCCTAAAAACTGTCATGAAAATGCTCGCCAAATTGATCCATTTGACATTAAAGCCGATTTAGAATATGTGCTTGAATTTATAGGTATATCACTATCTAAATTTCAGCTAGGCATTGCAAGTAGTTATTTTCATCCAACAAGATCAGCTAGTCTCAATTTAGGTAAAAACAAGGTGGCTGAGTTTGGTCAAATTCATCCCCAAATACTGAAAGCCTTTGGTATTGATATCAGCATCATGGCCTTTGAACTAAATCTTTCTAATTTACCAAAAAGTAAAACTAAATTTGGTATGCGCAATGAGTACAGACCATCAGATTTTCAGCCAAGTATTAGGGATTTTGCTTTTATTGTCGATATCGATCAACCTGCTGGTGAAATTATAAACTACGTACTGAATATAGATAAAACTTTGATAAAATCAGTTGATCTATTTGACGTTTATGTTGGTAATAAACTGCCACCAGACAAAAAATCGCTAGCATTTTCTATTTATATCCAAGCCGATCGTACTCTCAATGAGCATGATTTAAACTCTTTAAGCGACAAAATCATCAGTGCTATGACGCAAAAATTTAATGCTGTTTTAAGGTATCAATGATGGAAATTTTGGAAAAAAATATTAAGCTTGAAAACTATATATTAGCAGCTTTAAGAGCTACAGAATCTGCAGCTTTTGCTGCTTACAAATTGATAGGCAAAGGCGATGAAAAAGAGGCTGATAAAAAAGCTGTAGATGCCATGCGCTCTTGCCTTAATGAAATGGATATCAAGGGTACTATTGTTATCGGCGAAGGGGAGAGAGACCAAGCTCCAATGCTCTATATCGGCGAAAAAGTAGGTACTAAATGGGGAGCTGAATTTGGTCCTGAATTAGATATTGCCCTTGATCCATTGGAAGGTACCACTATTCTAGCTACTGGTGGAGCTGGCTCACTTACCGTACTTGCCCTTACCCATAAAGGCGGTTTTCTGCACGCGCCAGATGTCTATATGGATAAAATTGCTATTGGTTTTGATTTTAAGGAAATTTTAATTGATCTAAATAACTCAGTTAAAGAAAATTTGAGTAATGTAGCCAAAGCTAAAAAATGTGCTGTTTCTGATCTGATAGTATCTGTTTTGAAGCGTTCTCGTCATGAAGAATTGATTGCCAAAGTAAGAGAAACAGGTGCTAGAGTTAAATTATTTGGTGATGGAGATATTGCTAGCGTTATTGAAACCACTATGCCTGGTAATGCTGATATATATATGGGCATTGGTGGTGCGCCAGAAGGAGTACTTGCTGCCGCTGCATTAAAAACAATTGGCGGACAGATGCGCGCTAGATTAATATGGGATAATGAAAAGCAAAAAAATCGTGCTTTTGGCATGGGCATAACAGATTTCAATCGCCAATATGATTTACATGATTTAGCATCGCGAGATGTGATTTTTTTAGCAACTGGCGTAACTACGGGATCGCTTCTACAAGGCGTTCACTTTGAGGAAAAGAGAACAACTACTCATTCTTTGATTATGGATTCAGCAACAGGTAAAGTTAGAAAAATAAAAACTAAGAATATATTAATTGATTAAGTTTTTATAATTTTATGTTAATTTATAAATAGTCAATATATTTATAGAGAATTAGCTCATGACTAAATACACTCAAAGTAATTCAGTAATTGAAAGTACATTTCTTGAAATAAATGCTAGGTAAATTAATAGGCAAAAGTTTTTCGATAATGCTAAAACTATTACAGAAGGATTTGACGCATCATAAATGAAGTCTTATCTTTTTGGTAAAAGTCGTAAAGATATCAAGCAAGAAAAGAAAATCTTAGAGACTGAAATTCAAAATCTTAAAATTGATATTTATCTATTAGCAGAATTGAAGAGCACTACTAGTTACAAAAAAGTACATGCCAAGATAGAACAGTATATTAATCACTTCATTGAGATATATGATGAAGTTCACATACCTTCTAAAGCTACCGGGTTAGAAAAAGGTGGAGATTCTTATAAATTCATAATGAATACAAACGAAGACACTCTTGCTAGAATAATGCATAATGCGCAAAAAAACCAAGATAAATATAGCAAAATTTTTAGTGCAGAAGAGTTTTTAAAAGAAGTTCATCCAAAAGTGGCACTGAAAATCAATAATATTCAAAATAAAATTGATCAAAGAACAGAGCAAGCAAAAAACAGTCAAACTTGGAGTATCAAAGCGGCTATTAGTAAATTTTTTGATAAACTAGGAGATCTTGTTAGGAATAATGATAATAATTTTGCCAAACTTCATCATGCAATGCATAGAACAGCAGCAGCAGGTTTCGGAAATCACGATAAATTAGAAATTTATGAAAATCCTGCCTTAAATAAAATAAGAAGTAACATAAGCAAATTTACCAATACTAAAAAAAATGAGAAAGTACATCATAAAAATGAAAGTTTAATCTCAACACAAAATATTGATGAAGTAGTGAAAGATATTAGTAGTTCTGTTAATAATCATAGAACAAAAATTAAGCACGTTCCACCCAAGAAGCCATTACCTATTCCTCCTAAGAAAGTTTCAAATACAAGAGGAATAATAAGGTAATTAATTGTTTTTTAAAACAGAAAATTTAGTTGATAATTATGTGAGCTTAATAACCAGAAAGTTTGTTAATTAATTTTTTATATATTTATATTACTATATAAACTAATTGTAATACAACTATAACAAATAATTCTCTAGAGCAACCACAAAAATAGATATCGAGACGCAAGTTGAAACTGCATCTAAAGTGCTTATTAAACATAATAAACCATTACCCCAAATTTCTGATAAAAAAAGCTATTAGATTCATCACCAGAAAAGCCTTTACTTGATCCTAGTAGATTGTCAAATAAGAAATGCAAGGGAAAGTTAAAGTAGTTCATCATTTACATATTGTTCTTTAAAATTAGTAACATGACTGGTAAATTACCTACTATTGTTAGTTAAAAATTAATCAATTTACTTTTTATTAATTAATTTTCTATATATTTTATGTTATTTTTGAAAAAACCAATGCAATTATGTAGGATTATTTTATGTCAAAAAAACCAATAG
>JAKONF010000161.1 GCA_022702085.1 Rickettsiaceae bacterium
ACTCTTACAATACTCACTGAATTGATGAATTTTGATCTTTTTATCTCTTTTATTTGACCCGTGGTATTTGGTTATTTTCTTAATTATATGGTTTTGGTATTGTTTTGCTAATTGGTATTGCTTTTGGTTTTGGTATTGGTATTGCTATTGGTATTAGTATTCGTATTCCTTTTGTATAGGTATTGATATTGGTATTGCTATTGGTATTGGTTTTGGTAAACTCTTATTCTTATTGTTATTCTTATTCTTATTCTTATTGTTATTGTTATTCTTATTCTTATTGTTATTCTTATTGTTATTGTTATTCTTATTTTTATAGTCATATTTATATTCATATTCATATTATGCTTTTTTATCTATTTTTTACATTTTTATATAATTGAGTATTATTATTTTTCTATCATATGCTAAACTTGATTTTTCTTTATATTGTTTTTTGCATTTAGTTATATATAAGTAGCTGCGTGGCTGCTAATAAATTGATCTTTAGTTAGTGTTGTATAGTTTGCAAAATTTATATGTCTGACGTATTATAATAAATTAATATTTATAAAAAATTAATAACATGAGTACTGGTATTACAAGTTATAAACGACTATATAATTGTCCTATTTTTAGTATAGAATCTGTATACGAAGGATTTAAAACGATCGTTAAAAATAATAAGAAAATGGATACGTACACTGTGCTGATTATAGCACGTGGTGGATCTTCAAGTTATACTGTTACTAAAAATCTATTTCTTACTGATGAGGTTAGTATTGATAAGGCTATGCTTATTGTTAAAGCTAAATATAGATTTTTTATGAGTAAATATTTTATCGGTGTTGAAAATATTAGTCTTGAAATACGAGGACGTGTTTATATCTCGGATGAACAATATCAAGGTGTTGTACGTAAAAAAGTTTATGATAAACTGGATTCCATTCAAAATAAAATTAATTCAGTTAGCACTAATGGTAATACGAATACTAGAAAATTTATATTTGATGGTCAAAAAGATATTTCTCAAGCTATCTCTAAAATTTTCGATATCAATACTAGACTTTATCTTCATAATAACATTTATAAATATAGAGATTCTCCTGGAGTTTCTATTTGTGATTATTATGACAAAAACGTTAGCTCCAAAAATAATTATGAGATGAGTCGTAAAATAACTATAACAAACAATGATACTGTTGTATATTCTTGGATTGATCATTGGTTTATTGATGTTAATAGTTATACTACTATTGAACGTTTCTATGATAATAATATATTTGTATTTGAAGGTTATCCTGATTATCTAGTTCTTACAGATTTTGAGTTTGAATATAAATTTCCATCTATACGTAAAACTTTTAAAAGCAAAGTCAAAAGAACGAAAATTGGAGTTATTGATACAGAAACATATACTGATCATAATACTAGTTATGCTATACCTTATGCTATAGGATTTTATGTGGATAATAAAACTAATACATATTATATAGGTGATGAAAATTGTGAAAATGATAATAGACTTGTCTCTACTATGATGAAAAATATAATTGATAATTACAGAGGATATGTGTTTTATGTTCATAATCTAGATTATGATGGAATTTATCTTATGAAAGCTATTATGCAAATAGTTAGAGATCCCAAACGAATAAAAGTAAGTATGGATGAAGATCGAAATTATATAAAAATTGTAATCAAAACTGATAAAGGAGATATTACAATCCTCGATAGTTACAAAATCGTTCGAGGTTCTCTTGATAACAGACTCTCAGATTTTGGTATTCCTTATCGAAAAGGTATATTCCCCTATACATTTATGTCTAAAGATAATCTATTTTATAAAGGTGATAAACCTGATAAAGAGTATTATCCTATTACTGTTAGTGATAATGATTATAATAATCTACCAATGTCATTTGATAGAAAAGCGGATACGATTCGCTATCTTGAAAATGATCTGATATGTACACATAGACTTATTTCTGCTGTAAATGATGAAATTTTTAAACAATTTAAAGTTGATATGACTAGTTGTTCAACACTAGCATCTCTATCATTTTCTATTTATCTAACTAATTACTATAAACGTAGATTTGATATAAAAGTGATATCTGGTTCAGTTGAGAAAGATATACGAGATGCATATTACGGAGGTATCCTTAGTTTTAAAAAAGGAATTCATAATAATTATCACTATTATGATGTGAATAGCCTATATCCATCAGTTATGCTAAATCCAATGCCTGTAGGTAATCCAACTCTGGTTAGCAAAGGTCGTGTACCTGATACAGATATAGATAGTAAATGTACATTTGTTTATAGATCTATTATGAGACCCAATGATATCAATGCATTTATACCATATCGAACCTCTTATGGTGATCTTGTTTATCCAAACAATGAATTTAGTGGATGGTACTTTGCTGATGAGCTATATAATGCTGAAAAACTCGGTTATCGTGTTCATATTGAAGGAGGTTATAAATTTAATAGTAATAGAAAAGTATTTAGTAGTTTTGTTCTTGATCTTTATGAAATTAAAAAAAGAAATGTTGAAATCAATCCGACACTAACAAAAGTTGTTAAACTACTTATGAATTCACTTTATGGAAAAATGGGTAGACATGAGATTATAACTACTACTCAAATTATTGAAACATCTCTTCTACCTAAATTTAATCTACAATACAATGTACTGCATGATATTACTATTTCTGACACTCATCATATAGTTGTTTATGTTAAAGAAGATAATTCTGAACTACTTAATATCCTTAATATTAGCAATGAAGTTACTACTCAAAAATTTAAACCAGTCACAACTGGACGTTCAAATCGAAGCATTCCAATAGCAGCAGCAATAACTGCATATGGTCGTATAAATATGGGTCATTTTGCAAGAGTTAAAGATAACACAAATGTTTATATTGATACTGATTCACTACTATCTAAAAATATGCTAGAAAGAAGCGCAGTCGGTAAAGAACTAGGTCAAATGAAATATCTAGGTCTAGTCAAAAAAGCAGTTATACTAGCTCCCAAAGTTTATAGATTTGAATTTGAAAATGGTCAA
>JAKONF010000175.1 GCA_022702085.1 Rickettsiaceae bacterium
ATCATGTTGATAAACTTCAACTTCATTACCAGCTCCAACTCCTTCAATATCGGCGAAGGGCATAAGCAAAATGATATTGTTATCAAAACCTACAACCTCACAGATTACGAGAGAAGATCTCTGGACATTACGAATTCTGCAGCGAGAACCTATCGAGACAAATTCACCAGTCCCTACGCACTCAATAATCAAACCCTTTATAGCAACCACTCTGCCAGAAATTTTAACGGGTTTAATGTCCGCTGCTTGTTGTTTTATAGATTCTAAAAAAGTTTTAAAACTCATAATTCATGAAACCTTATTGCTAGAAGCAGGAGAAAAGAAATTACCTTGCATGCCATCAACCTTAATGTCAATCAAAAATTTTGCTATTTCACCATTTTCTACAAATTCTGCCACTGTTTTGATGCCTAGATCTTCTGAGATTTTAACTAGAGTTTCGACAAAATACTTACTCTGGTGGTTACTGGTAATATTTTTTATATAACTACCATCAATTTTAACAATATCAATAGGTAAGTGCTGTAACTGCTTGAAAGAAGTAAAGCCTGAACCAAAATCATCAAGAGCAAAACGGCAACCATAACTGTGTAATCTATTCATAAATTTTTTAGTTTTCTCAAAATCTACATTTAGGATAGTTTCCGTAACCTCAATGATCAGGCGATCTGCTACGTCGTGAATTTTTAATAAGTCTTCAGCCTTTTGTAGTAGATACTCATCAAGAATACCGCAATTGGAAATGTTAACTGATAACGAAATTTTGTTATCATTAATAAGCTCATTAATTGCCATGTCTAAAGCTAGAATATCAATTACATTGATTAATCCTCTAGATTCTGCAGAGGGGATATATGGACCAATAGAAACCAATTCATTGTTTCTGTCTAAAATGCGTAGTAAACATTCATAATATGGTACTTCACCAGTTCTACGATCAACTATGGGCTGATAAGCAAATTTGATTGTATTATCATTTAACGCTTGTTTTAGTGAGGCTAACTCAGAATCCACTCTTTCCGAGATTAATAGATTAGCCTTGGCATCATGATAGTTTTGATAATAACGATAAGGATAATTATTAACTAACATGCAGAACAAAATATTAGCTATCTGCGAGCTATCTTGACAATCTTCTGGAAAATTTAAACTAGAGATTGAAACATTTATGTGAAGTTTAGGAAAATTTTCATCTATATATAACTGTAATCTTGAATAAATATCAAAAGCTAATGATCTCATAGAAAAGTCATCTTGATCAGCTATTGGAAACTTAAGAAAAATTTTGTTATTAGTAGAACAAAAATCAAAAGCTACTTTTAATTCTTTAAATTTAATTTTAATTATTTCCTCAACTACGTTGATTGCCTGCATAGCATTCTCACTACTAGCTATAATCTCATCGTAATTAACTATTTTAATTAACATACAGCATTGAGACAAATCTTCCATGAATTTGAAAAATTTTATAGCTTGATTTTCTGAGTTGTGCATATTAGTTCTAAAATTTTTAAGTGTAACCTAACTTAGATCATAAGCTCAATCAATCTATCTTAGATAATGCACTATACTCTACCAAAATTAATTGGTATAGTATTTGTTATTGAAATCAACGCAAATATTTCAATAAATATTAATAAGTATGAATATGATCAAAGCAGATGAAATGTTAGTCAAAAATTCTTTAACGAGAGCTGATAGGATTAAAGAAAAGTTAGCGTGCCTAGAGCCAAGTTATTTACAAATAATCGATGAAAGCACTGCTCATGCAAATCATTTTGAGGCAACTTCCCCAGAAACACATCTTAAATTGATGATTACAACTACTCAATTCTCCGGTCTTAATCGCCTTAAGCAGCACAAACTAATCAATGAACTACTATCTTCAGAATTTGAAGATGGTTTGCACGCTTTAACTATAAAAATAATTGATGAGGCAAAAAATGATACAAAATAATATTTTGAAAATGTTATCGAGTGGCGCTTCTGTAATGCAAAATATAAGTAGAAATATCACTGAAAAAGGTCAAGAGATAATAGAAGACAATATTTTGAAAGGGAAATATGTTACTAGAGAAGAATATTCAAGTCTAGAAGCAAGATTAACAAAATTACAACAAGAACTTGAAACTATTAAATCTAAAATTGATAATTAATAACTATAAACTGATTTTCAATTTATAGTTACCCTATTACTTGACGTACAATTTTATACATGTTAATTTATAATAATAAAATATAAAATATTTAAGGAAAAATTATGTTTAATAACAATCCATTTTTTGATTCGATGAAAGCCTTTATTAATCCGGAACTTGTCAATAATTCAATTAAAAATATGACTAATATGGATTTTTCATCATTCTCTAATCTTGTGACAAAAAATGCTGAAGTAATTAATGAGACCAATAGAAAGATAGCCGAGAATATGCAGTTATTAGCACGTAGAGGTTCTGAAATGTTTCAAGAAAACGTAACGGAAGCTTTTAATAATGTACAAAGCGCCATGAAATCCTCCGATATAGAACAAGCAGCTTCCTCAAATCAACAATATTTGCGCCAAGCAGTTGAGAAATCTGTAAATCAGTCCAAAGAGCTGATTGATATGATATCCAAATCATCTAGAGAAATTTTTGAGACTGTAAGCAACAATACTAATCAAAGTGTTAATGAAACTTTCAATCAAGCTAAAAAAAGCTGCTAAATATCAATTCATCAAGTAATTATTAATTTCATAATAATTACTTGAATCCCCACTCTAAAAATTTAATATTTACTAAATATTCATTTTATCATAAATTCTGGAATTCAATAATTTGGTACCACAAAATATGAATGGATGGCTTAACTTTTATAAACCTATTGGTATAAGTTCGGCAAAATTAGTTTTTATCGTTAAAAAATTATTAGGAGGTACCGTTAAAGTAGGTCACGCTGGTACTCTAGACGTTGAAGCTGAAGGTATCCTGCCGCTCGCTATCGGTGAGGCTACTAAGTTAGTGAAATATCTGGTAGATGCAGTTAAAGAATATGAATTTGAAATAAAATTTGGCGCGCAAACTGATACAGGAGATGCCAGTGGTAAAGTCATCAAAATTACTGATAAATTACCTGATAGAGAACAATGTATTAATGTTTGTAGTGAGTTTATTGGTACTATTAATCAAGTACCACCAGCTTTTTCTGCTCTTAAAATAAATGGTCAGAGAGCGTATAATTTGGCTAGAAAAAGATCATCAGCGCAGAATTCAGATGATCATATAAAAATTCAGCTTAAAGCTCGCCAAATACAAATTTATGATCTTGAGTTATTAGAAGTAGATGAACAGAATAACATTGCTAGTTATAGAACTACTTGCTCGAAAGGTACTTACATAAGAACTCTTGCAGAGGACATTGCTTTATCCTTGCAAAGTTTGGGTTTTGTGATAAAATTGCGCCGCACTAGGGTTGGCATGTTTTCTTTGCATAATGCATTATACCTAGCAGATCTAGAGCAAAAACGAGAATTTAGTAATGAATTCTTACATGACAAAATTATTGAGACTGAAGCAATACTGGACGACATCCCGGTACTTGATATAACTGAAGTTCAAGCTACAAAGATTAGATATGGTCAAATATGTGTCTTTGAACATACAATTGATCAAGAAAAAATATGGCTTAGACATAAGCAAAAATTGGTAGCTATAGGTTATATAAGTGCGAATTGTTTCAAATCTCAAAGAGTATTTAAT
This sequence comes from Rickettsiaceae bacterium, assembly GCA_022702085.1. Taxonomy (GTDB): domain Bacteria; phylum Pseudomonadota; class Alphaproteobacteria; order Rickettsiales; family Rickettsiaceae; genus JAKONF01. Next base: position 3,738 of record JAKONF010000175.1, read on the forward strand.
TTAACTTAAATAAGGAGCAATGCGATGTCGATTACGGGTGAACGTAAGCAACAATTAATTAAAGAATATGCAAATAGCGCAAATGATACTGGCTCAGTCGAAGTTCAATGTGCAATTTTAACTGAAAGAATAACTCAATTAACAGAGCATTTTAAGACAAATGCAAAAGATCATTCGTCAAGAAGAGGCTTATTAATGATGGTCGGACGCCGCCGCAGTCTACTTGATTATTTAAAGAAAAATGATCATGATAGATATTTAAAATTGATCAATCAATTAGGTATCAGAAAATAACATTAAATACTTAGCCTAAGAAACATTGCTTAAAAATTTTAGCATAGATAAGAAATTATATTTTTGAAAATTTTCTTTTTAAATCTTAGAAATACACTTATTTCAATTAAAACTATAAGCGTCCTCGAGTAATCTTGGGCGCACTTTTTAAATTCTCTAACTTTAATCATTTGATTTAAAATTTTTAGCAATTTTCTGCGCTAGCTATGATTTGCCATTGCGATATGGTAATATCGCCAATTAAAAATATTAAAATATATGAGGAATAGAAATGTTTAAAGAAAAGGTAAAAAAAATAGAATGGGCAGGAGGGTTACTTGAATTATCGACAGGTAAAATTGCTCGCCAAGCGGATGGTTCTGTAATGGTTAGAATGGGTGATTCAATAGTTCATTGTAGTTCCGTAAGCGCCAAAGAAAAAAAGGAAGGAATAGATTTTTTTCCGCTCACCGTACATTACCGTGAAATGGCCTCTGCTGTAGGTAAAATTCCAGGTGGTTTTTTCAAAAGAGAAGGTAAATCTACTGAAAAAGAAATATTAGTTTCAAGGTTAATTGATCGTCCTTTGAGACCTTCTTTTCATCCAGCTTTTATGAATGATACCCAAATTATTTGTACAGTATTTTCATATGATCCCAAATTTCCAACTGACATTTTAGCAATTATTGGATCTTCAGCTGCACTGGCCATTTCAGGTGTACCTTATCAGCAAATTATTGCTGCTGCTAGAGTTGGCATGATTGAGGAAAAATTTGTTTTAAATCCATCTGCAGAAGATTTGAAAAAAAGCAAACTCGATCTAGTTGTTGCTGGTAGTAAAACTTCAGTAATGATGGTTGAATCAGAGGCTGAACAACTATCAGAAGAACAGATGCTTGAAGCTATCAAGTTTGGTCATGCGTCATTTGCTCCAGTCATTGAAATGATTGAAGAATTAGCAGTAGAAATTGCAAAGCCAAAATGGGATATTATAGATTTATTTCCTATTGATTTAAAAAATCAAATTCGCCAAAAAGAAGAAAATGAAATCAAAAGAGCTTTTTCTCTTACCAATAAACAAGAAAGAGTTCGAGCGCTAAAGCAAATTTCTGCTGGTATTAATGAACATTTCATGAATCTTGATAACTTGACGCCTCTACAAATAAATACTGCTCTAGATGAAGTTAAATCAGATATTTTAAGAGAGGATTTGCTCGCTACTAATGTCCGTATCGACGGTAGAAAGCCTGATGAGATCAGGCAGATTGAATGCGAAGTAGGATTATTACCTAGAGCTCATGGCTCAAGCTTATTTACGCGCGGAGAAACTCAAACCATCGTAACTGCTACGCTTGGTACTGGCCAAGATGAGCAGATTGTTGATTCTTTGGATGGAGAATATAAAGAAAGATTTTTACTTAATTACATCTTTCCACCATATTCAGTTGGTGAAGCTTACCCATTAAAACCTCCTAGTAGGCGTGAAGTTGGCCATGGTAAGCTTGCTTGGAGGGCGCTTGTACGCGCGCTGCCTTCAAAGCAAGAATTTCCATATGCCATAAGAATTGTTTCAGAAGTCACTGAATCAAATGGTTCATCCTCTATGGCTACTGTATGCGGCGGCTCGATGGCTTTGATGAATGCTGGGGTACCGGTAAAGCAGCCAATAGCTGGCATTGCTATGGGGCTTATCAAGGAGGATAATAAATTTGTAGTTTTATCAGATATTATCGCCGATGAAGATTACCTTGGTGATATGGATTTTAAAGTAACTGGTAGCAGAGATGGTATCAGTGCACTGCAAATGGACATCAAGATTTCTAGTATTACTTTTGAAATTATGCAGCAGGCCCTTTCGCAAGCAAGGGATGGACGCATTCACATTTTAGGTGAGATGGAAAAAGCTATTACTGAAGCAAATACTAGTTTGAGCAAAAATGCTCCTAGTATGCAAAGCTTTAAAATCAACAAAGACAAGATTCGCGAGGTTATTGGAGCTGGCGGTAAGGTAATTAGAGAAATCTGCGAAAGTACCAATAGTAAAATTGATATTTCAGATGAAGGAATGGTATCAGTATCTGCTGTTGGTAATGATAACTTGGAAGCTGCTGTTGCCAAAATAAAAGCAATTGCTCTGGATCCAGAAGTTGACGATATATTCGAAGGAACGGTGGTTAAAATTTTAGATTCGGGAGCCTTTATTAATTACCTTCCCAACCGCGATGGATTTGTTAGAATTAGCGAAATTGCCAATGAAAAAATTGAATCTGTAGGCAGTGTGCTAAAAGTTGGAGATAAAATCAAGGTTAGAGTCATCGGTATTGAAAAAGGTAGAATAAACTTCACTATAAAAAATGTAGATAAAACTACTCAAAGCAATAAAACTATAGAACAAGCAGATGGGCCGAAGAGTGAAAAAGAAATAAAAGCTAAAGATGACAAGCAAGAAGCCAAAAATGAAGCTGAGAATACCAATAGTAAACGTGAATCTCGTAAAAAATGGCAAACTAAAGAGTCGCCATCGGATGCGGTAATCAAAGAACGTAAATACTTCACTTAACAAGCGATTTAACAAAAGAGGTTTGGATTTCACACCAAACCTTTTTGTTTTAGCGAATATAGTATTTATAATCACTTACTTAATTTACTATAATAAATTTTACTCATCCATAAAACTAACTATATAACCTATAACTTCTGTAGGTAATAGAGCAAATGGGCTTGCATCATTAAATTCCTTGCATATAGCATTAAGAGTAAAGTAATGGTCTTTTATATATCTGTCTATATTGTATTTACATTCATCAACTAGTATCTTTGTGTCTGATTTCATTTCTGAATTTTCTTCAAACAACTTAATAAGCTGATAATTTAATGCGTTATTGTTTTGTATTTCTTCATATGATCTAAATTTCCACGCATCACTAAAATTAAAATTTTTTTGCTTAAAAAAATCATCCTGTTGCTCGTTATTTATAATGTTTTGCCTATCAAAATTTGTATAAATAAATTTTGCTATTTCTTCTATTCTTTTTTTATTTATATTTATATGATCATTAATTTTCTTGAGATAATCCTTTTCTATTTCATTATCATTAAGATCTAGAGAAGTTAAAGTAGTATTCTGTATAAATGCTTTAGCTCCTTCATCTCCTATAATATTACTACGAATACCAAGTGAGGTTAAGGTAGTGTTTGCTGCGAGTGCCATGACTCCTTCATCCTTTATGTGATTACCACCAATATTAAGTAAGGTTAGGGTAGTGTTTGCTGCGAGTGCCATGGCTGCTTCATCTCCTATATCATTATAACCAATATCAAGTGAGGTTAGGGTAGTGTTTGCTGCGAGTGCTTTGACTCCTTCATCTTTTATATTTTGGCGCGAAAGATTAACATGTCCCCCTATGCTATTTTCTATTTTTTGTAAAATTTC
>JAKONF010000154.1 GCA_022702085.1 Rickettsiaceae bacterium
GTAGTTGAACTATATTCCATACCGAGCTGAATTTTACCGCGTTTGATGAAACTTGGCTCTTTATGAATTATATAACCACCACCGCCATAAATCCTTATTTGTTCTATATTATATGAGTTAATAATATCTATTCCTTCATAGCTTAAGTTGATTCTCTTCGTTTTTCTACCTTCATTTGTGAGCATAAACTCATCTCCCAAATGGGAGCTAACGTGGTATGGCCTAATCATAACTGACCATTTCCCTGATCTTAATGATATTGGCATACCTATAAAATAATCAGCATTAACTAAAGCACTTGGATCAGTACCAATATTCATAATGGCAAATAGCCCCCCCTGCACGCCAATTTCCCATTCAAATTTTTCTCTATCTTCTCTATAAATAGCAAAACTAGCACCAAAATTTGGAGCAAAAACATGCTTAAGACCTTTATCTTTAGTGAAATATTGATAAGCCAAAGAAAAACGTGGCCATTTGGGATCAGCTATCAAAGGATCAAATAAAACATTATTTTTTAATGCACCATCAGTTTTAAATTCTTCTATATTAACTTCTTGTTTGTTGAATATTGCTGCAATTTTTGGATCTATTTGTTCGTTCTCTTTTAATAACACCACATCATTAATTTCTTTTATATCAGCACTAGATTGCTTTATTTTTGGCATTAATATTTGTGCATTATAGTTCTTCAACTTTTCTTCTTTTAAGTATATAATTCCGTCTTTTACTGCAATTGCATCTATTGGTAATTCATAGTTATGCACAAATAAGCTTTGAAGATAGCCAGTAATATATGCATCTGAATTACAGCTAAAATTTTTATTATTAGTTTTTGCGTAAGAAAGATCTAAAATAAAAATCAATAAAATTAATAATCGCTTCATAAAATCAACAATTTTTGCTATAAAAATAAAGCTTGAATATAACATATTTTAGCTCAAAACTACAAAGCATTAATTAGCAAAAATTGTTTTCAAAATTTCTTTATTATATGATTCAAAGAATACAAAGTATCTTATTCTTAATACAGGTTTTTTTAGTCGTTTTATTTTTATCAATCTTAACTCACCCAGCCTTGGGACAGATAAAAACTAGCAATGAACAGAGTTTTATTAAAGCAGATTTTGTTGAATATGATGCTCCTGAGGATTACATATACGCATCTGGCAATATTGAGGTGATGACTGATGAATATCTGATCACTGCAGAAAAATTAATTTATGATATACAAAAAGATATATTAATTGCTCAACATAAAGTAAAAATTGTTGATAAACAAAATCATGTGATTTATGGAGAATCAATATATTTTAGAGATAAATTAAAAAATGGCATAGTTAAAAATTTCATAGCAAAATTTTCAGACAATTCAATTTTTGCATCTAGACTTGCTTCCCGAGTAGATGAACACAGAACAGATTTGTGCAATAGCAATTTTACTCCTTGCAAAGTAGTCCCGGGCAGAAGACCGATTTGGCAAATTTCTGCTAAATATACCCATATTGACTTAGAAAGGCAAAAAGCTATCTATAACAATGTATTTTTTAGAGTTTATGGCATACCAATATTTTTTACTCCTTATTTTTCCCATCCTTTGCCAAAAGCTGCAGCTCAGTCAGGATTACTAGTTCCAGTTATTAAGCGAGATGACCTGATGCTACCAATATATTTCAGATTAAAAAATAATATTGATGCAACTATAACCCCCAGACTTTCAAAAAAATACGTAATATACGAAGGTGAATTTAGGCATAAAATAGATAATGGTTATTACTCTTTAACTGGTAGTCAAGGTAAAGTCCCCTATGCACTTAAAAATAAAGAAGGGGAATTAATAAAAAAAACCAAAGTAAATAGTTTTCATCTTTTTGCTAATGGTAGTTTCAAACAAAATAATTATTATTATGGTTTTAATCTAGCCAAAACTTCTGATAAGGCATACCTTAAAAATTATTATAATTTACATAATCCTTATCTTCTTTCCAAATTATATGTAAACAAAATTGAGGATTATGATTATTTACAATTGGAAAGCTTATATTTTCAGGGCTTAAGAATTGAAGATAATACAGACAATAATGCCTTGGTTTTACCTAGAGCTAAAAATAAGAATGTTTTTAACTTAAATGATGATGAAACAACTCGCCTCATTGTCAGTAATGATGCGTTGTATTATCGCGAACCATACGGTAAACAACTAGCACGTGAATCATTAGAATTAGCATTAGATAAACAATATATTTTTGATAATGGTTGTTTAATGAATTTACAAGGTAGTTCTAGGAATGAGTTATACCTTATTAATCAAATATCACCTTCAAATAACTTAAAAGTAGAACCAATTCAAAATCCTCAAAAAATAAAAACTAAAGTTATTCCAGAATTAGCAGCTAACTGGCGTTATCCATTTATTGGTATAGTTGGTAATAATTTAAATTTCAGTTTTGAACCTATAATGTTGATAAATACTGGCTTAAATTTTCAGCAAAATTATAACAAATACAATTTAATCGATGCAGGTAGGTTTGAACTTAGTGATGATAATTTATTTAAATCAAACCACTTTAACGGTATTGATTATCATGAATATGGCCAAAGAGTAGCTTATGGAGCTAATAGTGGAATTTTTATCAATGATAAGTATCTAACTTTTTTCATAGGGCAGTTACACTACAAGCATAATAATGTTGCCGTTAATAAAACTGGTGAGATTGTTGGTCGAACTGCAATCGATTTTAACAATAAATTTAATCTATTCTATAGATTCAGAAAAAACAGAGAATATGAACCGATAAGAGATGAACTTGGTTTATCTTATCATGGTGAGAAATTATACCTAAATAGTAGTTATGTTAAATTACAAAACTTAAAGCGATACTATTCTACCAATGACAATTTCAATTTTACCAAAGATAATGCCAAACAAGCATATTATAATGTTAGATATCAATTAACGCCCAATATGACTGTCGGTAATGAAGTACGTATTGATCTCTCAAGTAAGAAAATGCCTTTGCTTTACCGAAGTATAAGGGTGACATATAGATATGATTGTGTTAGTATTGGCGCAAAATTCTATGATGATTATACTTCAGACAGCATTAGAGGAATTAAAAAAACCAGCACTAAGACAATATCAGTTGGTCTTAAAGTTTTAAATATGTAAGAGAAATTATGAAAAAATGCCTATTATTTATCATTCTAGTTTTAAACACCATAGCAACTGCAGAAATATCTGACATCATCGCTTTAGTCAATAGTAATCCTATAACTCTTTATGAATTTCAAGCGCGTAAAAAACTGTTTATGGTGCTTAATAATATTCAGCACGTCGATGCTACAGTTGAAAAGCAATTGAATAATTCAGCGATTAATAGCTTGATAGATGAGCAAATATTATTTGATCATTCACAAAAAGTTGGAGGCAAAGTATCTGAAGCAGAAATTGCTGGAGCTATTAAAACAATTGAAGCAAAAAA
>JAKONF010000007.1 GCA_022702085.1 Rickettsiaceae bacterium
ATATAATCTTTCCTTAAACCAATAAATAACAAGCTAAAATCAGAAAAGTGAAAAATCCTAAAGCGTCAGTTATAGCGCTAAGAAATACTCCTGAGGCAGTTGCAGGATCGATATTAAAGTTATGTAACGCGATAGGTATAGCTGAACCAAAAAAACCAGCTAATAAAAAATTTATAATTATCGCAACGGCAAAAATTATGCTTAAATCGACGTTTTTCATAGTAAATATACTGAGCAATCCGCCAATGAAAGCTATTAGCAAGCCATTATAACCACATACTATTATCTCTTTCAAAACTACTTTGAACATATTATTTTGATTAATATCTTTATTAGCTAAAGCCCTAATGGTTACAGTCATGCCTTGCGTACCAGCATTTCCTCCTAAAGAAGCTACAATCGGCATCATTGCAGCAATAGTTACTAACTTAGCTATAGTATCGCTAAAACAGTTGATAATAACTGAAGTAAGACTAGCAGTAATTAGATTGACAAATAGCCATGGAAAGCGGTGCATGGCTGTCTCAAGAGGCTGAGAAAATGTGTCTTGAGTTTTTACGCCTCCTAGCTGCATGATGTCTCGCTCGGATTGTTCATCTATAACATAGAGCATATTATCTATTGAAACGCTACCAATCAATTTACCACTTTTATTGACTACTGGCACGATAGTTAGTGCATATTGTTTGAAAATAAAAACGATCTCATCTAAATCTGCATAGCTATCAACAATTTTGAAATCTACATTCATGATATCTTTAAGCTTGGTGTTTGCGTCATGTTTAAGCAAAGTACAAAGTAAGATGTTGCCAACAGGTCTAAATTTTCTATCAATTATCAAAGCTGCATGAAAATCTTGCTCTTTATTCCAAGAACGAATAGCTTCAAGTGCTTTTCCCACTGTGTAGTTATCTTCAAAATAAACAAAATCTTTTTCAATTATCCTACCAACAGTATTTTCTGGGTAGTTAAATCCTTCGATAATTTGCTGTTTTTTCTGATCATTGAATTTTTCAACTATCAAATTTTTAAGTTCTTCATCGATATTCTCAATTACTTCAATGACATCTTCAATTTCAAGCTGATCAAGTAATTTAGCGCTTTGTTCAATGCCTAATATTTCTATGATCGATTGTTTACTGCTATCGCTTAACCATACTAAAGTTTCAGGTTTTAAAAACTTGAGATGCGGCAGGATATTTTTGCAAAGTTTAACGGAGCTATTATCCAGAAAATCAGCTAAATCCGCGTAATGCAAAGTAGTTAATTTACTTGCTGCTTGGTATATTTCATTATTTGCAATTAATTGATTAATATAGGAAAAAGTTTCAGCAAGCTCCTCTTGGCGATCTGGCAGGATGCTTTTATGTTCTCGCATTATATAATACTCTTTTGTTAACCAAAGTTAATAAATTATATAGTTGTTTATCTTAACCTTGAAATTGAAAATATTTATGTTGTTGGAATATTTATGGATTGGTGCGGCCAAGAAGATTTGAACTTCCACTCCTTGCAGAACAGCGACCTCAACGCTGCGCGTCTACCATTCCGCCATGGCCGCAAAATAATATACTGTTTTATAGCAAATAATTAGCTTTTAGGCAAGCTTTAAGCATAATATAAATATGTCTTTATACAACAAATGATTGTTGCAAAAAAATATAACGATGCAAATTGAAAATAATAGCTTCAATCATTTTGCTTAGCTGATGTCACTAGAATTTATAAATCACCCATAATATTTGGTTCATCGTGAGACTGATCATACAAGCTATAATTTCCTAAAAAACTGACTACGTGGTGTATAACCTCTTTGGGTAACCATGAAAATGGACTCTCAGGATTAAATTCTTTACATATTAGTTTAAATTTAAAATAAATATCTTTAATACAAGATTCTACTTTATGCAGAGATTTAATTAACTGCGGATCGGTTAGATATATGTTATATAGTTCTTTTCCCTTTTTTGGAGCAATAGTTATATTTTGGAATTTACAGGCTATTTTGGCTAAATTAGTTTTGAAAAAATAAGTTCCTCTTACTTCTTGATATAGTTTAAGAAGATGATAATCAGAGATATCTTCTTTGTAAGTAGAGCTTAAATAAAATTTAATTCCTATAAAATTTATCATTTTCTGCAAATATTTTGCATATTTATTAGCGTATTTTTGTACAAAATGTAATTGGTTTCCCATTTTTTCTGACTTCTTGATAACTTCAGTCAATATATTATTAGCTGTTAAAATTTTAGTTAGATTTTCAATATATTCTTTATTTAACCGTAAATTCTTAACAGTGAAAATACTAGCTAACTCTAATCGATCATTATTGAGATTTGACTGTCTTTCTATAGATCCAATACATTCAAATATTAGAAATATAAAATATATTACTTGGTCTAATTGCTTATTAATCAGCTTAACTTGTTCTTCATCTGTAACAATATCATCTAACTCCCAACACAGCTCAAAATAAATTTGATTAGTGTATTTTTCAGCTTCTGCGCCTGAAGGAGCAAATATATCTTTTTCTTTAATGCGTATGTAGTGAATTTGTGAATTATTCAGCTCTTTATTCTGAATTTTTTTTATCAGCTCATTTAAATTTATTTTCATGACACTTAATAATACGAAGCATTGATCATTGCTTCGATTACTTTATTAATTAATGAATTGATCACTATGTATAAAATCATAAACATCACCAAAATTTGAGCAGGCGTAAGTACAAAAAATATTTGTAAATTAGGCATTAAGCGAGATAGCACGCCCCCTCCTACCAATATTGCCAAGCCAACTAGGATAAACGGTGAAGAAATTTTGAAAGCTAAAATAAAGCTATCATTCACCAGGTGCGTGATATATTTACTAATATCAGCAATCTGCAGTAATTCTCCTGGCGGAAAGCGTTTATAACTTTCTATCACTGACTGAATAAATAAATGATGAGTTTCAGAAACAAAAATGGATAAGGTAGTAAGGATAAAGAAAAAGTTAGTAAAAACTGCCATTTGAGATCTATGCATAGGATCAAAAAAAGTAGCAGACCCCAAACCGGATTGTAATGCTAATATCTGACCAGTTGAACTTAGGCATAAAAAGTAAAACTTTGCACCAATGCTGATTACTATGCCGATTAACATTTCAATAATTAAATAACTTACGTCCACACTTAGATTTTTTGAGTAACTAGGCAAATATCCTGAAACGATTGGAAATATTATAACAGTAACTGCTAGAGCTAACATCAATCTTGCCCGCACGAAGACGTAACGATCGCCAAGCGCTGGAAACATGCTAAAAGCAGAACCTAAACGTCCGAAAACTAAGATAAATTTGAATATGTAATCTACTGATAATTGTTCAAGCATCAAAAATTAATATTAAAAACATCTGATTATATACA
>JAKONF010000037.1 GCA_022702085.1 Rickettsiaceae bacterium
CTGGTTCCAGCTAATCAAATTGGGCAAGCTGGCATCTATAATGACTCATTACTTATTAACATTAATATGCTTGATCCAAGAAACGACGTTGGAAATCTTTCTAATTACCAAATGATGGTAAGAATGAATGTTTCTGTTGATAAACTATAAATAATTGTTTTTATGCGACTACATTAATTAAACATTTTATTCAGTTAGTTAAAAAATTAATAAAAAAATTGATAAATTTTGATTGCAACATTACTATAAATATATAATAAACGGAGTTAAATCGAGAATGACAAAAAGTAATTTTAGTCTTTTACTTAATTCAAGTAAGATTTTGTTAATAACTAGTTCTATATTATGCTCAAATGCTTTAGCAGGTCAAGCTACTACAACTTTACCAGTAACAGCAACTGTTGTTGCTTCATGTAGCGTCTCTGTGGGATCTGGTAATGCTTTAAATTTTGGTAATTATACATTAGCTGCAATAAATCAGACAGCAACCATAACCGTTACCTGTACCAATGGTACTGCATATACTATTGGTCTTGATGCTGGTGCTAATGCTGGGGGCGCTACGAATTACACTTCTAGAAATATGAAAATTGCTAATGGAACTAACCTATTGGCTTATCAAGTATATATAGATAGTGCGCGTTCGACTGTATGGAATAACACAAATGGTGGTAATTATACTGGTACTGGCAGTGGCGCTGCTCAACTTATTATTGTTTATGGCACAGTTTTTATGAACCAGACCTCGCCACTTGGTTCATATAGCGATGTAATGAATGTATATGTTAACTATTAACACTATTTCTATATAGGATATTTCAAATGTCAAAACTATTTAAACTTATTTTACCAATATTATTTATATCAAATGCTTTTGCCAATTATACAATTTCCCCAGTAAAATTGGTTGTAACTCCTGAAAATAAATCTACGTGGCTGGAATTTAAAAATGATAACGATGAAAAGAAAAGATTTCAGGTATCAGTTTTAGAAGTTAAAGGAGAAGGAAAGAAGCAAGTATTTGAGCCATCTAAAGAGTTAAGCGTAGCTCCCGCATCATTTTCCTTAGACCCAGGTAAAGCCCAAACAATTAGAGTACAATCTGAAAATATCGAAGCTATGAAAGATAGAAATTTTAAAATAGCAATCAGAGAACTACCTAGTTTTAAAAAACCGAAAGATGGTGAAAATACTGTGCACTTAATTCCTCAATTTACAGTGCCAGTTAGTTTGCACGGTGAAAAAACAAGCGAAGAAGTAAAACAAAATTAAATGAGAAATATTCTGTTTGAAATTCAAATAAATGTCAGATCTCAGATTGCTAAAATGGTTGTGGATAATTATATTAAGTTTTATAGTTACTTTCACAATCTCAGCATCTGACGCCGAAGATTTTAAAAATATTGAACAATATAAAGAGATTTCTGAAGACGATTTACATAAGTTAATTTGGGATTCTCTCACAACTAATATCAATATCTCGCCCGTTTCTGATCCTGTATTTTTGGATTATTATACCTATTATTTCATAATCAATAGACCCATACATAATTTATATAGCTTACTAAAAATTACTGAAATTGCCATCGATCAAGATGAGCCAGATATCATAGATAATGGTTTAATGATAGTTACTATCAAACTTAACCATGAAGACATTGATCCTATTGTTTCTATTTTTAAAAGAGAAGAGGACATTTTATTTCCTCTCAAAGAATTAATTGCTTTTGATGTAAATCAAGAATATTTGAGCCAATTTGGTAAAACTGAGCAAATCGAAAATGAAACCTATATTTCTCTCAAATCTTTACCAGGATCGCGTTACCTTTTAGATGATGAATTACAAAATTTAAAACTAAACTTTCCCTCTTCAGTAATGAAAGAACAGCATTTTGATGCCAACACTTATTCAAAAGAAAGTGAATTTAGTAAAGCAGCTAATGGAGCATATCTAAATTATGACATTACTTTGACTAATACGCAGAATCGTAGATCCATGACTGGCGTGCAAGAATTAAATTTTTTTACTGAAAAAGGCTCAGGTACTTATTCAACTTTAATACGCAAGCGATTGAGTGGTCCTAAAAAGGGTGCTTTTGTTAAGCGTCTAGAAACTTATTGGACAACTGAGAACGAAGAAGACTTAACTTCATGGAATTATGGTGATGGCATAACTTATTCTGCTCCCTGGTCTAGTTCAACTAGGTTTGGCGGCGTGCAATATTCATCTAATTATGCTATAAAACCAAGCATTGTAATTCATCCATTGATTAACTTTAATGGGGCAGTTGAATCACCAACTGATATAAATGTATATGCCAATACTCAGCAAATTTATAGTAATCAAGCCAAAACAGGTAATTTTGATATTGATAATTTACCTATCACTACTGGTAGAGGAGATTTGATTGTTAAATTAAAAGATATAACAGGTAAAATACAAACCATCGTAGTGCCTTACTATGTCACTCCTGAATTACTAAAACCAGGACTTACCGAATATTCCTACTCAGTTGGCAAGCAGAGACATTTTTTTGGCATTGAGAATAACAAATATCAAAATATAGTCACTAGTTTTGACTGCATGCGTGGTATTGATGATAACTGGACTACTGGTGGACATTTTGAATCTTTAGATAACGTATTTTCTACTGGCGTCACTAGCGTTAATAAACTAGGTTTATATGGAGTTGTACAAACATCAGCAGCAAATTCTCATTTTAATAATTTTAATGCTCAGAGAGTCAAAGCAGAATACTCTTATCAAGGATTGATAAGTTTCTTTACTGGCATTACCATCGACCGCAATGGTTTCCCTGATATTTTTGCCAATAAACAGAATTACTCTAAATCGAAAGGCTTAAGTAAATCTTTTCAATGTTCAGTTGGCTATGGAGACAATAAATTTGGCAGTGCTTTTATTTCTATCAGCTCAACTAAAAATTATAATAAAGATTCTCCATCCAGAATTGATCTCATCAATGGCTCTTATTCAAAAGAACTAAATAAAGATAGCACAATAAGATTTAATTTAGGTACTAATTTGAACCCAAAAAGACGTTACAAAGATTTATATATGACCTTTTCATATGCTGTTAATCTTGGTAATAAAAGTATCAGTACCAACTTGTCGAGAAGAACCGCAGACAAGGAGCTCTCTAAAGGGATTGGCATCAGTTCTAATTCCAATGGGCAATCTGATTTAAGCTATTCTGCTGATTTTAATAAAAGTGGTAAACATACTTATTATGACATTAACCTTACCAAACCAACAGAGATTATGGAAGCATCTTTTTATTTTTTTGATTTTGACAAAAATAGAACAGAACAAGTAAGTTTTATGGGTAGCGTTACAGAAATCGATAGATCAATACATTTTGCAAGAACAATAGATAATAGCCTAGCCTTGGTTAAGACTTCTAATTTTAAAGATGTACCAATTTATGTCAATAACCATGTGATTGGTAATACAAATTCTAAAGGACAGATATTAGTACCAAACCTTATTCCATATACCCCTTCAGAAATTAAAATGGATATCAACAAAATACCTTTGGATTCGAAGCTTACTTATCAAATGCTCTTTGCAACTCCTCATTGGAAATCTGGCACTATTTTAAATTTTGAGATCCTTAGACAACGTAGTTTAAAAATGGTATTAATTGATAGTTCAAATAATCCTTTAGAAGTCAATAGATCCGTTAAAATTGATGGTATAGCTGATGAGACTTACATAGGCTATGATGGCTTAATATATATCGAAGACATCAAGCAACTGAATGATATAACAGGTACCTCTTGTGATGATGGTAATAGATGTTGTAGTTTTAATATACCACTAAACATTCCTGAAAATTATGAGATTATTGATTTAGGCAAAGAAATCTGTAAATAATGTTAATTTACTTAATTCAATAAAGGATGAAGTTAAAAGAAATATATCCCAAATAATGGAAAATAATAGTTTTTACAATTTCGATATAATTAATCTGCTAGTAGACATAAGATAATTTAAATTTCAGTAATGCTTGGTAATTTTTCTTGAAAAATTTATT
>JAKONF010000046.1 GCA_022702085.1 Rickettsiaceae bacterium
CCAAGCGCTGGAAACATGCTAAAAGCAGAACCTAAACGTCCGAAAACTAAGATAAATTTGAATATGTAATCTACTGATAATTGTTCAAGCATCAAAAATTAATATTAAAAACATCTGATTATATACATAATATTTAATTGACGCACTTGCTTTTTATCCTTAAGCTGCTGCAAAACAATATATTTAGCAATAAGTAATTATATAAATATTCTTTAAACAATAGTCACTAAAAGATATGGAAAATAATTTTATCAACTTTCTGCCACACATCCTATACATTATTGAAGGGGCATTAGTTACTCTTAAATATAGTATTTGTTCAGTTTTTTTTGGGGTTATCGTTGGTATAATTTTGGCCGTATTAAAAGTCAGTAGAAAAGCAACATTCAGAATTTTTGCTGATTGCTATACTTCAGTGTTTAGAGGTACGCCGTTATTGATACAACTAAGCATAATATATTTCGTTTTGCCGCTACTAGTTAATGCTAAGCTTAGTATTTTCGCTGCTGGCGTTATTGCTTTCTCGCTTAATTCTGGAGCTTACGTTTCTGAAATTATCAGAGCTGGTATCAATAGCGTTGATAAAGGTCAGTTTGAAGCAGCTAGAGCCTTAGGCATTAATCAGCTATTAACCATGAAAGATATAGTTTTACCGCAGGCTATTCGTAATATTTTTCCTTCACTGATCAATGAACTAATCAATTTAGTTAAAGAATCTGCCTTAATTTCAACGCTAGGAGAAATGGATTTGATGCGCCGTGCTCAATTAGTGCAAGCTGATACTTTCAATTACTTCGCGCCAATGTTAATAGCTGCAGCTTCATATTATATTCTGGTACTCATAATTTCAAGTCTTGGTAAAGTCTTTGAAAAGAAGTTGGCTTTATGATAGTCCTTGAAAAAATTAGTAAACAATATGGCCAAATCTATGCTGTAAAAGATGTGTCCTTGACTTTTCATGCTAACGAAATTGCGGTGATTATAGGAGCATCTGGTAGTGGTAAATCGACGCTCTTACGCTGCATCAATTATCTAGAAGAGGCCTCTACTGGTGAAGTTATTATAAATGGAGCGAAGCTGAATGGGAAGAACTCAGCAAAATTATGTTTAAAAATTGGTATGGTTTTTCAAAACTTCAATCTTTTTCCGCACATGAATGTTTTGGAAAATTTAATCTATAGCCCGATCAAAATCTTGAAGCTTGAAGCGAATATTGCTCGCCAAAAAGCCTCTTCACTATTAGCAAAATTTGGTTTAAGTTCTAAGCTAGAGACTTCCGTTAAAGATCTATCTGGTGGCCAAAAGCAAAGAGTAGCTATTGCCAGAGCTCTAATGATGGATCCGGAAATTTTGTTATTTGATGAACCAACCTCAGCTTTGGATCCTGAAGTGATTAAAGATATAATTGAAACGATAAAATTATTGAAATCTCAAATTACCATGCTCGTAGTTACTCATCATTTAAAATTTGCTAAAGCTATTGCAGATCGCATTATCTATATGGATCATGGTTTAGTTCTCGCTGATCAGCCAGCAGCAGAATTTTTTACCAAACCTAAATCTCAAAGAGCGCGTTTGTTTCTAGAGAATATCGGTGATTTGATGTAAATTGGATTGATTTTATGCTAGCTATTGGTTTGATGAGCGGAACTTCTTTAGATGGAGTTGATGCTTCATTGGTGGATACCGATGGAGAGTTAAAATTCGATCCTATTGCCAATTTTTATTTGCCATACTCAGCTGATTTTCAAAATAAATTAAAACAAGTAATCAATACTCATTTAAATTGGTTTGACGTTGAAATTGAACTTACTCATTATCATAATTTAGCTATCAATGAATTAGTCAAAATAAGTAATGTTTCACGTGAAACAATAGAGTTAATTGGCTTCGCTCAGCAAACAATTTATCATCAGCCAAAAAGCTTTATAACTTGGCAAATTGGTAATCCTCATCTTCTTAAAGCATTATGCAACATAAAAGTAATCAGTGAATTTCGTAAGAGCGATGTAGCTTTGGGAGGTGAAGGAGCACCGCTAGTACCTATATTTCATCAATGCCTCCTGCAACATACTGAAAAGCCTGCAAGCATCATAAATATAGGCGGAGTTGCTAACATAACTTACGTGGATGACGGCGAGTTAATAGCTTTTGATTGTGGTCCGGGTAATGCTTTAATTGACGACGCTATGCTAAAATATTTTGGCTTACCATTTGATGAAAACGGTAAGTGTGCAACTCGCGGTAGAACAAATCAGCAAATTTTAGCTAAATTACTAACTGATGAATTTTTTGAAATTTCTTATCCTAAATCAATAGATCGTAATCATTTTGGGCAAGTTCATCAGTTGCTAGCTGATTTATCTCCTGAAGACAAAATTGCTACACTTACTGCCTTCACTGCTGAATCAATTATAGAAAGTATCAAATTACTTCCCCGAAACCCCAAAAAAATATTTCTAAGTGGTGGTGGAAGTCATAATAAAACTATGGTTGATCTCTTACGTAAAAAACTAAACATTAGTAATTTAGCAGAAATAGGTTATGACAGTAATTTTATTGAAGCTCAAGCTTTTGCGTATCTTGGAGTGAGACGTTTGAAAAACCTCTCCTCAACTTTCCCTTATACCACAAAGGCTAAGCAACCTACTGTAATAGGTTCTATATTTTAGCCAACATACTGGAGATAATTGACCTTTAGTATAAAAAAACTTTTTGAGCTAATTTTTCTTTTACAGTATTTTCAACATCATCTTGATTAGATTTGCGGAATTGATGATGATTAAAATCATTTTGCAAATAGTCTTTAACAGCTATGCTCAATTGATCTGTTTTACCTCGGAAGAAATGATCGGCTCCTGGAATTATTTTACATTGCACTTTGCAATTTTGCTTGGAAAGCTTATGAGCTAGATCTAAAACTGATTTTTCTGAAGTGCCGCTATCTTGATCACCTTGTATAATAAGTCCAGGACTTAGACAAGGAAATAACGAAGAATGATCATATTTACTATCACTTGCAGGCGGGGAAGCTGCTATAAAACCAACTATCTCAGGGCGCCTCATAATCAACTGTAGAGCAATCCAAGCACCAAATGAGAACCCAGCAACTAAGTTGACGTTGTTGAAAGGATTAGCATTTTGTAACCAATCCAGAGACGTAGCTGCATCAGTTAATTCGCCAACGCCATTATCAAACTGCCCTTGTGAACGACCTACTCCTCTAAAATTGATTCTAAGAACTGAAAACCCACTCTCAATTAGTGCATTATACATTGTAAGAACAACTTTATTATTCATTGTTCCTTCATTTAAAGGATGAGGTAGCACTAAAGCAAGAGGTGCGTTTTTATCTTTGGATTCAACATAAACACCTTCAATTCGCCCAGCTGGCCCGTTGATTGAAACTTGCATCATAATATATACCGATAATTTTTAGCATAAATTCGAGGAAGGATTGTACATGCAAAATGGTTAATATTCAATAAAAAAATAAATATTTTGTTTCCACATTTATCTCCATCTATTATGAAACCAAAACCATTGGCCAGGATTCTGTTTTATCCAGCCTTCTAAAATCTGATTAATCTTGAGCATAATATTATAATAATCTTGTTCTTTGTTCTTTGTTTTTGTGTATTCCAAAGGAGGATGAATTATTAACTCAAAATTACTAGTCTTTGGTATGCGAATAATTTGCATCGGCATTATTGGATAATTGAATTGGACAGCAAATTTGGCAATTGCATACGAGGTCATAGCAGGATAACCAAAAAATGGCACCTCAATACCATCATTCATTTTTTGATCTACTAACATAGCAATTGCATAACCATCTTTTATGGTTTTTATCAAATCTTTTACTCCGGCAGGGCCTTTGGCGATCAATTGAATATTTTCACTATTTCTTGAATTTAGTAAAGCTTGATTGAAATATGGGTTATTGGCTTTTCTATATACCACACCAAATTTAGGATATAATTTGGTAAGTACTTTTAAGATCATTTCCCAATTACCAAGGTGACCTGCAAAAGCTAAAAAAGGTTGATTTTCATTGTTAAATTTTGTTAGATGTTCAATTCCTTTTATATCTATCAGCTTTTCTATTTCAGCTTTTGATAATTTATCAATGTAAGGAAATTCACCAATATAACGGCCAAAATTATCCCAAACTTCATCAATAATTTGCTCATGATTTTGGCTTTCAGGTATAATTTTAACTAAATTACTACGAGCAATATCGGTAACTTTTAAGTATGGCCCAACTTTGCGCGCAATAAAGCTACAGATATTGGCAGCTTTATCAATACCAAAAACTAATAAAATTTTCTGCACGTTCCAAAAAACAACATATTCAAAAATATACTGTAATTTTTTAAAAAATTTTTTCATAAATCATATTTGTTAATTTTTCAGTTTCCATAAATTCAAGTTCAACATCAAATCTGATCAGCTCTAATTCTTGTGGAGGTATTTTCACATAATCTTTGGTGGTAGTGATTAATATTGCTCTTTCTTTGGCAGCTTTTTGTTTTAAAAAATCTAAATCTTTAGCAGAATAATCATGGTGGTCCTGAAAAATAATACCATCTGCAAGCATCAAACCATGATCTTTCAAAGTCATAAAAAATCTTTCTGGATTACCAATACCTGTAAAAGCTATATATCTCCTATTTTTGTCTAGATTTAAATGAGCTACCATTTTGGCATCAAAAATTGGTTTAATTTGAGTATTCATTTGGGAAGTAGCTGAAATCTCTGCTAATCTTTGAGCTGACTTTCCTGAATTATCATTCATGGTGATGAGGATCTCTGCTTTGCTTAAGCCTGCTTCTATAGTTTCTCTTAAAGGTCCTGCAGGTAAAATGAATTCATTGCCAAAGACTCTATGACCATCAATTACTGTTATGATCAAATCTTTATGAAAAGAAGGATTTTGCATACCATCATCAACTATGATTACTTCAGGCTTCAATTCTGATAATAATGTTCGCGCATTTTTGATCTTTTTGGTAACTATGGTAGGTCCATAATCTTTGAGTAATATTGCTTCATCACCAATTTGTTTGTAATTATGCTCATCACTAACCAAAATAGCTTTACTCGTAGTACCCTTGTAGCCTTTAGCAATAATGACAAATTTTACTTTGCGTAAACTGAGTAGCTTAGCTAACCAAATGACAATTTGAGTTTTGCCAGTCCCACCAACTGTTATGTTACCAACGCATATAACTTTAGCTGGTAGACTAATTTTAGTACTAAATATTTTTCTAAGCAAAGTTCCAATTTGATAAATCAAACTAAACGGCCATAAAGCATAACTAATTATGTTTTTGGTTTGCCAAAATTTTGGATATATTAATTTAATCATCAATATATTTTACTATAATTTTCAAATAATCATTAATTATTTGTTCTCCGCGTCTCACAAATATGAAAGCATTTTCGCTGATAATTCTAAGCTCATCTTTTCCATGCTCAGACAAAAAATATCCAAGTTTCAGTAGCAGTTCCCTTTGGTCTGATATCTGTACTGCTGCATGAGCGCTGAGCATTTGAGAAGCAAGTTCATGACAACTACTCATATCAGGGCCAAAAATTATCAGCTTAGCAAAATGCGCTGGCTCTAAAATATTATGCCCTCCTATATTGAATGAGCCACCTATAAAGGAAATATAACTTAAATTATAGTATAATCCCAAAACCCCAAATTCATCAACAATATATAAATCTTGATCTAAGCCTGGCATGTGCCTGCTCGAACTTAAGCTACAAGTCAATCCCAAGCTTTGACAAGTTTTAATTATTTCAATCACTCGATGTGGATGCCTTGGAATAAGAATAAAATAACAATCGATATATTGTTTTTTGAGTTCAGGTAAGATGTTGAATATTACTATCTCGTCCGCAGGATGAGTACTAGCAAAAACTATAATTCTTTTGTCATTAAAATGAGTTTTCAAACTTAAATATTTTTCCTCATTAAAGATGAGTTTTTTATTGGCAAATTTAATATTACCTAGATGCGAAACTTTTTTTACTGGTAATTTTTGAAATTTTATTAAGTCTTTTATGCTTTGAGCAACTATTTCAGTAAAATACCAAGCAGGACAAGGGAACCATAAATTAACTCTAGACCAAAAATGAAAAGATTTATCCGACATGCAGGCATTGAGCAACAACAGTTTGCAATTCTTTGCTCCTTCAGAGAGCAAAGCTGGCCATAATTCTGATTCAAAAAAAATGCCTAAATCAGGTTGCCAATGTTTAAAAAAATTTTTAACTGCTAATATATTATCTATTGGCTGAAATTGATGAATGGCATTAGCAGGTAATTTGTCAGCTAAATTTTGGGCAGATGATAAAGTACCTGTAGAGATTAAAAAACTTAAATCAGAGCGTTTATCAAAATATTTGCTATTGATCTTTTCAATTAAATTTAACGCAGCTATTGATTCACCAAGACTTGCGGCATGTAGCCAAATTAAAAATCCTTCGGGCCTCGATATGCTAGCAATACCTAATCTCTCCTCAAATCTTTTGGCATCTTCTTTACCTTTTAAAACTCTAAGGCAAAATATAAATGGATATAAACAAGATAAAATTAATAATAAAAAATGATATAGGTAGATCATCTGTTCTTTGCGTAATCCTCTGCAAGTCTAGCTAAAACATTTAGCTTACTTACTAAATTATCGTCATTTGTTTTTTTATCAGCAGATAATATCAATGGTGAACCAATAATCACATATATTGAACCGAAAGGTAGTGGCACTATTAATTTATCCCAACTTTTTAGTGAAAAAAATCTAGAGCTAATACATGATACAGGAATTAAGTTAGCATTATATTTTCTAGCGAGTTCCGTAATATTACTATTAATTGTATAAAGGGGACCTCTCGGCCCATCAGGTGTTATAATTATGCTAGCTTTTTCACTTAGTTTAGAGATAATTTGCCGCAAGACATTAGTTGAATTTTTATTAGAGGATCCTTCAAGAACATTAAGGCCAAAATCATGAATAATTTTACTTATAATTTTACCATCATTATGAGGCGATATTAAAACATAAGCACCTTTGAAATTATTAGAACTGGATTGGTGATTTTCAAATATACTAGATCCACATACAAGGCGATTATGCCATAGGGCATAAATTTTCCCCTTATTATCTAGATTATTTTTTTGATCTTGATAAGTTATATTTAAGCGTGATGTTTTGTAAACTATCTTCAAGTATATGAATAATAGTTTATGTAAACAATTAGCTAAAACCTGATTCTTCTTAAACCATTTTTTAAGCTGCCATTTTAGCTCTCTAAGCATGTTTAAGCTGAGCGCAAGCTTTTACTATAAGTTCACATGCTAAGGCTAATTCCTCTTGATCACTTGCATAAGAGATTCTGAAATACCCTTCCGCACCGAAACCTATGCCAGGCACCACGGCAACGCCCTCTTGTTCTAAAAAGTAAGTAGCTAAATCATTACTATCATTGATTGTCTTGCCTACCGGAGTTTGCATGCCAAATAAATCTTTGCATTCAGGAAATAAATAAAAAGCACCTTCAGGTTTATAACATTTAAGCCCTGGCGCTTTACCTAAAATTGACAAAGCAAGATCTCGCTTTTTTTGAAAATCTAAGCTATTTGGTTTGATGAAATCTTGCATGCCGTTTAACGCTTCTTCAGCCGCTACTTGGCTTATTGAGCATGGGTTAGAAGTGCTTTGAGATTGCATCACGGTCATAGCTTTGATCAATTGTTTATCACCAGCTCCGTAACCTATGCGCCAACCGGTCATTGAATAAGCTTTAGATACACCATTAACGATAAAAATTCTTTCTTTTAAGTCAGGAGCTACTTGCGCTAAATTATAAAATTTAAAATCATCAAATACGATATGTTCGTAGATATCGTCTGTTAAAACATGAACATGAGGGTTAGCACGCAAAACTTCAGCTAAAGAAGTAAGTTCCTGAGCTGAATAAGTACTACCAGTTGGATTACTTGGCGAGTTGAGTAGTAACCACTTTGTTTTAGGAGTAATAAACTGCATAAGAACAGCAGCAGTTAATTTGAAATTTTCGCCAATGCCACAAAGAGCAAAAACAGGTACCCCTCCACTGATAGCTACCATTTCGGGATAAGACACCCAATAAGGTGCTGGTATTATAACTTCATCGCCTTCATTTAATGAAGCCATAAATAAATTATATAACACTTGTTTACCACCAGTACTTACTATAATTTGTTCAGCTTCGTAGGTTAAATCATTTTCTCTTTTAAACTTGTTTTGAATTGCCTGTTTCAACTCAGCAGTACCATCAACATTAGTATATTTTGTTTGTCCTCTTCTGATACCTTCAATTGCGGCATTTTTTATATTATCAGGAGTATCAAAAGCTGGTTCACCTGCGCCTAATGATATTATATTCATACCGCGTTTTTTAAGTTCATTGGCTTTTTGCAATACTGCTAAAGTTGCGGAGGGTTTTATTAATTTTAAACGATCAGCTACAAGTGACATAATTTAAGCATCTTAATTAATTTAGTTACAGTTTTTTAACCGATATTATTTGATAACGCTCCCATTATATGAGAACATATGAACAAAATCAAATCCTTAAGCCTTAATCAATAACTTTATTTATTTTTAATTATGCTCGGTAGTAAATTGATTTCAAAAACTTTTAATTTTGCGAAAAGCAGCATAACTTCCAGTTATAATTTTTTAATGGATTATCCAACCTGGCAACGCAGAACCATCGGTAATATTAAAAATTATTTCATCGATTTTAAGTTTCGTCTGAGTAACTTAAGCGAAGCAAATCTTGAGCTTGGCATCCACCATCTACATCAAAATAATTTGAATGATGCTTGGATTAGATTTAAATTGATTGATAAATTTTTAAGTCCAAATGATAAAATAGCAAATTACTGGTTAGGCTGGACTTATTATCTCAAAAACAACATTCCTAAAGCTATTTTTCATTTGGAAAGAGCACATAATGAAGACATGATCGGTTTGTTACCATTTTTAAGAAATATTGATCAAGCAAAGGAGACACCACAGGAGATTTGGACTGAGCAACGCGACATTACTGCTGAATATTATGCAATGAATTTTTATAGCTCAAATATTCATCTGCCACTAACTTTTACCGATATTTTAAAGAATCATATTACTTATCTGCCTGACAGTTATACCATTGTCGAATTAGGGAGTAATATAGGTATTCTAGGCATTGAAATAGTTAAAAGATTACCTGATAAGATAATTCATTATATAGGCGTGGAAAATTCACCAATCATGAATGAGCTAGTGAAAATATATTTTCCACAACAAAAGATTTATGATCAGTTAATATCAGTTTCAATTCCAGAATTTTTAGCGGAGCAGCAAGATAAGTATGATTTAATACTGAGCTTTGACGGTTTATCATTTGCTCAGCATTTGGAACATTACTTTAAAATGATTTATAATATGCTAAGCGAGAATGGCTATTTTGCTTTTGCTTTGCGGGTAGGTATTTATGAAAATTTTTCAGTTAAACATAAGCAATTTCATTATACTCAAAGCAAATTATTGATAGAACTTAAAAAAATTGGTTTTACAATATTGCATCAAGAAGAATTTTTGCTGGAAATTAACAATAAATATATTATAGTAATGACAAAAAAGTCAGAGAGTAAATCTATCACATGAATTTAAAAAAGTTTTTAATTATATTAGCTTTAAGCATTTCTACTTTAAGCTCTAATGCTTTTGCTTATAATTACAATTATAATATTGACGACGACGATGATGATAATGCTTCATCTAATTACTGTCCCAATGTTTATGATCCCTACGAAAAAATGAATCGCAAAATATTCATGTTTAATTCAGTACTTGATTATTTTTTATTACGCCC
>JAKONF010000048.1 GCA_022702085.1 Rickettsiaceae bacterium
GATTTCCTCCTGTTATCATCCCAGTTACGCCTGGTCCACCTGTTAAACCTGTTTGTAATGATTGTGGGTTATTCAGCATATAACCTAAACTATTTTGGCAGCCTTTTACTGAATCACTATCTGGATAATTATCCCAATTATTGTCAATGAAATAAGCTTTGACTACTCGTTGATCTTGAGTATTTAAAGGTTGATAGATATACTTGCAGGTACCATAAAAGCCAAAATCATATACTGAAAACATAGTAATTATAAAGGTTGCAACGACCATTGGCTGTATCATAAAAGATATCAGTAATTTAACCCATGAATCAAAATAACCTTTGGTATATTCAAAAAGCATCATCGGTACAAAAAGTGGCGCTAGCATACCAAGTATGACCACGCCAAGCATGCAAACAATGGTGGCGTTGACCATAAAAGCGCTGACAGAAATTATCAGCATTGGAAACATTATAGCCAAACTAACTAAAGTAGTCTGACCAGATATTATTGCTGGTATCAATAGATATAAATAAGGTGGAATTGGTGCACTTAAACCGTCAAAATGCTTAAAATCATGCGTTCTTGATTGATTTTCTGCAACCATAGTACTTATGAGATCAAGACCTAAATAATGGCTAACCCTGCAATCTAAAGAATCCCAAATTGCTACATATGCCATGTCATTTGGATAGTCACTTGGGGTAAATCTACATAATTCTGAAGGGCTAGCATTCATAACCCAATTGCTAATTTGGCTAATACCGCCAAGCAAGAATGGAAATGCCCATTGCGTCATGCCATCCATGCGATCATAATCATTATTTGAATTTGGCGTAATGTTAATGCCAACTGCAAAATATATAACGAATATTATTTTTAAAGCGAAATTGATGATCTCTTTTTTAGGAGGAATATCACCTAGTAAAATAATTTTTAATCCCCACATTATAACGTAAAGTGATAAAAAAGCTGTGACTGCCTGATGCATATTTCTTTGAAATTGAAATAACGAGCTGGTTTCACGTTTAGGTGAATTTATTACTTGATCTATATCATCAAATGAGCAAACATCATTGCTTACTAACAATTTTGTGGTCATTTGTTTAATACATTCTATTAAGGGTGAACTGATAACGATTGGCGATTTAGCTACGCTATAAGCTTTATTAAAACAACTTCCTGCGGCGCTACATTGAACCAAAGCAGTGAGATCAGTGGCTTTAGAAATTAAGCCAGTATCGCTAACAGCATTGATTACATCTCCAGCTACGCTTATATCATCCATAAAATTTGAATAAATGGATTGTGGAAAAGGTTCTTTGATATACTTGCAACCAACTGGAATTAAACCAGTAATTCCATAAGTTGCAACGCACATGCGATCTTTGTCAACGATAATTTTCCATGGAAAAGCGCCAGGGAGACCAACATCGAACATTATGTCATTATCACCTTCTACTTTATCTTTATAAATTTTATGGTATCTACTCTTATCAATATTCCATGAATCTTTAATTCCTTCCCATGGATCAGAACCAGTAAGTACAGCACTAGCAATAGCAACAGCAGAATCGGCAACGGCACCAACAGTAGCCTCAGCTAGCAAAATATTATTACATAGAGCAAAACTAATCTTTAAATTATCTGGTTCAATTCTATTTTGCCTAGCGCAAGGACTAGTTTTCTGCGCCTTAGGTCCATCACTCACGTAATCTGGTGGTATTCCTAACAAATCTATATCATTTATCTTTAAACGCAGCATCATATTTGGATAGAGTATTGGCGAAACAATATTTGCTATGGCATATGTAGAAAATGGAGCTGGTATACAAGTATGAGAAAATTCTGAGCTTAACAACTCACCAATGCCTTGCGTTTCGCAGGTTATGTTTTTTAAAACATCAATAGTTTTATCTATAGCGTCTTCAGTAACACTAGCAGCGCTATTAATTGCGTCATCTGCGCTGTCGGCTTTTACTATAGGTAAATGACAATGCAAGCTAACCAAACACCATAGAATCAGCTTAGTTAATTCAAAATTTTTTTTCCCTATACTATCTGTGAACCATCGCACGAAAAACCATTTCACAAGGATCTCGCTTCCTCATAAAAAACAGGTAACCAATTTTCTGGATTATTACCATGTTTGGCTCTAATTTGATCGAGGAGTAGTACAGTATCCGCTCTACCTGAAAGGACGTTGATAATATCATCCATGCCGCTTAAATTAATTTTGGCAACTACTGCATTTACGCCTTGTTTGATTAAAAAATAACGAGAAGTTGGATCGGTAGTTTTTATTAGAGTATATTCTCTCTGCGACAGCATAAAAGCACTACGATAAACATCAGTAGCTTTTAGGTTAGGCAAAAATATTTGCGTGGCAGTTTGCTGAATCAAAGTATCGCTAATTCTGCTTTTGGCTGCATCTTCAACGCTTTGCGTAGCAAAAATTACAAAAGTATTTAGTTTACGCAAAACTTTGAGCCAATCTTTGATTTTAGGTGCAAAAACAGGATTATCAATAAGCGCCCAGGCTTCATCTAGGACAATCATAGTTTGAGAGCCATCTAGCGAAATGTTGATGCGGTGAAAGATATATAGTAAAACAGGTGATAAACTGACTGAATCTTTTAGCAAAGCTGCCATCTCAAAGCCAAATATTCTAGCAATTCTTAAATCAATATTATCTTCTTCATTGTCAAATATCTTGGCATATGAGCCCTTACCATGCCACATGGCAATTCTACTAGCTAAAGTTCCTGGTCCATCAATACCTAGAAATGGTACAATATTACCCAAGCGCCGATCTTTTTTATCCAAACGATAATTACCGTCAATTGCTTGACCTAATAATTTAATATCTTCAGCATTTAATGTTTCACCATTGGAAGTCACTAAAACCTTCAACCAATCAAGTAGAAAAGTTCTATTTGGGCCGTTATCTTCCAATTGCAGAGGATTAAAATTACATCTCTGACCAGGATCAATCATCGTGTAAACTCCGTCCAAAGCTCTAATAAATATTTCAGCGCCTCTATCTTTATCAAAAAAGAACATACGTGGTTTAAATTTTTGTGCTTCTGCACACAAGAAATTCATCAATACTGTTTTACCAGCTCCTGTAGGCCCGATAATCAAGGTGTGGCCAACATCTCTGACGTGAAAATTAAAATAAAATGGAGTACCTGAGGTAGTGTCTAGCACCGTTACGTATGGTCCCCAATGATTACTGTATATTTTACCTAATGGATAATTATGCATTGAAGCAAAACCAGACATATTTAGGGTATTAATAGTTGATTTGCGAACTATATAATCAATATTACCAGGTAATTGCCCCCAGTAACTTGGTTCCATATTTATTTTCTCTCTTATTGGCTGAATACCAGCATTAGATAATTCAACAGAAGCCATAGAAAGAGTATTTTCTAAGGCTTTAAGATTATCTTCAATGCAAAGAAGCGAGAAATGATGTTCACCAAAACTTATCTCACCGCTCATCGCCATATCTAACGCCTGAGAGATTTCAGCGATCTGTGATACTGCTTTATCTTCTGCTTGAATCATGCGATTTTGCTGTAATTGCATTTTATTGATCGCGATAGTACGATTGGCAAAGACAAAGCTTTGAGTCATGATAAATTCGAATGGCATCTGCAAAAAACCATCAAATATACCAGCAGAAGTACTAGGACCATACTCAAGTATACTAACAATACCTGCGTATTTTCGCTTTCCTGGACCTCTAGCTTCAATTGATCTAGAGCCAAAAAATAATCTATGAGTCGCTATGTATTTGTCGATGGTGGTGCGAGGTACAA
>JAKONF010000058.1 GCA_022702085.1 Rickettsiaceae bacterium
AAATAGATTAGATATAACTGTCTCTGGTCCTAAAGGTAAATTATCAAAAACATTTAAAGGTGATATAAATATAAATATAGTTGATAACAAAATTCTGATAGAGCCTTTAAACAAAGATAAATACACAAGGTCAATGTGGGGAACTATAAGAAGTATTATATCGTCAATGATTAAAGGTGTTAAAGAAGGATTTGTTAAAGAATTAGAGGTCAATGGAGTTGGTTACAGAGCTGCTGTAAAAGGAAATTACCTTAATTTATCATTGGGTAAAAGTCACAATACTAAGATTCAAATACCCAATCTTGTAAAAGTTGAAACGCTCAAACAAAATATTATTTTGTTATCTGGACCAAATAAAGAGGCAATAGGTCAGTTCGCTTCTTTGGTGAAACAACAGAGACGCGTTGAACCTTATAAAGGTAAAGGTATAAAAGGCAAAAATGATTTCGTAGAGCGTAAAGAAGGCAAGAAAAATTAAAGGATTGACAAGAAATGCGTACCCCAAAACATAGATTTGATTTAAGAAAATTGAGAACTAGAAGCAAGATTTCAAAAGTTTCTGATAGACAAAGGTTGTCTGTCTTTAGGTCTAATCAGCATATTTATGCTCAAATCATTGATGATAAAACATCCACTACTTTAGTTCATGCTTCAAGCTTAGATAAAGATCTAAAAAAACATAAGAAATCCAACTGTAATATAGAAATGGCTAAGAAGGTAGGTCAAATTGTTGCTGAAAGAGCTGAAAAAGCAGGGATAATCTATGTTGTTTATGATACTGGTGGTCGTAAATATCATGGACTAGTCAAAGCATTGGCAGAAGCTGCTAGAGAAAAATTAGAATTCTAAATTAGGTATATTTTAATGAACCAAAAAAATAATGAGGCATTTTCTGAAATTTTAGTTGATGTTAATAGAGTCACCAAAGTTGTTAAAGGTGGTAGAAAATTTTCTTTTGCTGTGAAAATGGTTGTAGGCGACAAGGAAGGCAATGTTGGTCATGGCCATGGTAAGGCCAAAGAGGTTACTGAAGCAAGAACGAAAGCTACTCAACAAGCAAAAAAAAATATGATTAAAGTTCCATTATATGATGGTAGAACTATTCATCATGATGTAAAAGGAAAAAGCGGAGCTGCGGAAGTAGTTTTACGAAAAGCTGTTCCTGGAACTGGAATAATTGCTGGTGGTTCAATGAGAGCTATATTAGAATTGTTAGGTGTTCATGATATTGTTGCTAAGTCAATTGGTTCTAATAATACATATGCTGTAATAAATGCAACCTTTGATGCATTAATTAGACTTTCTTCTCCTAAAATGATATCAAGCAGAAGAGGTTTAAGTGCGCATGAAGTAATGACAAGACAGAATAAAATTTAAACTTATATATTTGATAAGAATAGGTATATTTATGCAGGATTTTAGTAATGCACCTCAATTGAAAGTTACGCAAATAGCTAGCGTAATTGGTAGAAAACCTAATCAGAAAAAAACTCTAATAGGACTTGGTTTGAATAAACTGAATAGAATTAGTCTTTTAAAAGACACGCCATCAATAAGAGGAATGATTGAAAGAGTAAAACATTTGGTTAAAACTGAAGTTGTTAATTGAGGTATTTATAATGAAATTAAATGAATTATCCAATAATCACGGTGCTAAAAAAGTCGGAAAGCGACTAGGACGAGGTATTGGGAGTGGTAAAGGTAAAACATGTGGTAAAGGTGTTAAAGGACAAAAAGCCCGCGCTGGTGTTGCAATAAAAGGATTTGAAGGTGGGCAAACTCCTCTTAAAAAGAGACTTCCTAAACGTGGTTTCAACTGTCCAAGTAGAAGAGAAATACAAATAATTAACTTAGTCACTATAGATCGACTAATCGAAAAATATAATCTAAATAGTTCTGTAGTCATTAATAAGCAACTTCTAATAGATCTAAAAGCAATAAAAGACTTAAACAAACCGATAAAAATATTAGCTAATAAATCATCTTCTCAATTCAAGTTTTCAGTCATTGCTAATTACTATTCAGAATCAGCTAAAAGAATTATTGAAAACTCGGGTGGTAGAGCTATTTATGAGAAATAATTCTTATATTATATGTCATTAAATAATAACGCAAAATCAAGTAGTGATCTAGGTTCTAGAATTTTTTTTACAGTAATTATTTTAGCTATTTGTAGATTTGGCTCATTCATACCTATAGCCGGTATAGATTCATTCGCGCTTAGCAGTATTGCGGAGCAGAATCAATCAGGAATACTAGGCATGTTTAATATGCTCTCAGGTGGTTCTTTGGGAAGGATGTCTATCTTTGCTTTGGCTATTATGCCATATATTACTGCTTCAATAATTATTCAGTTAATGTCTATTGCATACAAACCTCTTGAAAATTTAAAGAAAGAAGGAGAAGTAGGTAAAAAGAAAATTAATCAATTATCTCGCTATCTTACAGTTTTGCTAGCAGCATTTCAAGCCTATGGTATTGCTGTGGGTTTACAAAGTCTAACTACACAAGCTGGACCTGTAGTTATCGTTCCAGGTATGTTTTTTAAAATTACCACAGTGATTACTTTGATTGTAGGTACAATTTTACTAATGTGGCTTGGAGAACAAATCACAAGTAGAGGCATAGGTAATGGTTCATCATTAATAATCTTTATAGGTATAGTTTCAGGTGTGCCTAGTGCTTTGATCAGTGTGTTTGAGTTGTCTAGAAAAGGAGTCATGTCACCTATAACTGCATTATTGATTTGTATTGGTGTAATAACTACTATTGCTATAATAATTTTTTTTGAAAAAGCCCAAAGAAAAGTTCTAGTGCAATATCCCAAAAGACAAGTAGGTAATAAAATCTATGGTGGTGATTCTACTCATATGCCGTTGAAACTAAATACTGCTGGAGTTATTCCACCAATATTTGCAAGTTCTATTTTATTGTTTCCTACAACTATTGCTAGTTTTACCAAAGATCATTCAGATTTTATGAACAAAATAATAGCTCATTTAGGTCATGGTAAACCACTATATATGATTTTATACGTAACCTTAATTTTATTTTTTAGTTTTTTTTACACAGCGGTAGTGTTTAATTCTGAAGAAACAGCTAATAATCTCAGAAAATATGGAGCTTATATTCCTGGTAGAAGACCAGGTACTAACACAGCAGAATATTTTGATTTTTTATTGGCTAGATTAACGGTGTTAGGTGGAATTTATTTAAGTGTCATCTGTATAGTTCCAGAAATATTGATGAATAAATATGCAATTGCTTTCTCATTAGGAGGAACAAGCTTTTTGATTGTAGTAAACGTAGTACTTGATACTTTTACTCAAATACAGACATATTTATTTAATAATAAATACGAGGGCTTAGTTAAGAAAATGAAGCTTAAAAATAGATAATTTTATGATAATCATTTTGCTAGGTCTACCAGGTTCAGGAAAAGGTACTCAATCCCAATTTTTGCAACAACGCTTTAAATTATCTTACTTGTCCACAGGAGATATATTGAGAAAGATGATAGCAAATAACTCTAGCAAAGGTAATGAAATAAATCAGTTCATTAAAGCTGGTAAGCTTGTACCAAGTAATTTAATCAATCAGATAGTTAAAAAATTTTTTGATACTAGTGAGAAAGATATCAATTATTTATTAGATGGCTACCCAAGAAATTTGGAGCAAGCTGAGTTTTTATCTAATGTGACGAAAGTGTCTTTGAGAGTAGTTTATTTTGAAATAGACGAAAACACAGTGATCAAAAGAATTAGTGGTAGATTTAACTGCTCTAATTGTGGAGCAATATATAATGAATGGTACGATAACACTATTATTGAAAATGTTTGCGATATATGTCAAGAGACACATTTCAATCGCAGAGATGACGATAATGCAGATATTGTATCAAAAAGAATAATTGAGTATAAAAATGAAATATTTCCATTAGTTGAGTATTACAAAAAATTAAACTTATTAAATGTTGTTGATGCTAATAGAATTAAGGAAGAAATATCAAGCGAATTAGTAGACATACTAAAAATGATTTGACTTTATTCAATATTTTTATATTATTCCTTTTTCATTATTATTTATTTTCGGAGATTATTTGTGGCTAGAATTGTGAATGTTAATATACCACCAAATAAAAGATTGGTGATTAGTTTGACTTATATACATGGGATTGGCAATACTTTAGCTCAAAAAATTTGTCAACTTACGCAAATTTCAGAAAATAAAAAAGTTAAAGATCTCAATGATCAAGAATTAATTAAAATCCGTAGTACTATAGAAAGTGAATTTAAGGTTGAAGGCGACTTAAGGCGCGAAGTAGAACTAAACATCAAAAAAAAGAAAGATAATCGTTCATACGAAGGTCTCAGACACATCGCTGGCTTACCAGTGAATGGACAAAGAACTAGTTCGAATGCTAGAACAAGAAAAGGTAAAGCCGTTCCCATTGCCGGCAAGAAAAAAGTCACGAAGTAACAAGACAAAGATAGGTATATAAATGGCCATAAAGAAGAAGATTATTAGCTTAGGTATTGTGCATATCAAAGCAACGTTTAATAACACGATTGTTACTGTTACCGATATACAAGGAAATGTGATATCTAGTTGTTCTGCTGGAGAACTTGGATTTAAAGGAGCTAAAAAAGCTACTCCCTATGCTGCTCAATTGACTGTTGCCAAAGCATTAGAACGCGCTAAATTATGTTGTGATTTAAGAACTATTTCAATTGAAGTGAGTGGATCGGGCATGCAGAGAGAACACGCTATTAGAAAAGCATTTGATGAAGGTAATTACATTATTACTTCGATTACCGATGTTTGTAAAGTTCCCCATAATGGTGTTAGAGCTCCTAAAAGAAGAAGAGTATAGGAAATAAATAATGGCAAATTTGAATATAAATTGGACTTCTTTGATCAAGCCTGCAAAGTTAACTTATGAAAATATAGGTGACAATATTAGCAAAGTTACTGCTGAACCCTTAGAAAGAGGTTTTGGATTAACTATAGGAAATTCTCTACGTAGAGTATTATTGTCATCTTTACAAGGAGCTGCTATTACTTCATTTAAAATCCCTGGCATTTTGCATGAATTTTCCTCAATACCAGGAGTAAAAGAAGATGTTGTTGACATAATTCTAAATATTAAGGGTATAGCAGTCAAAATGCTAGTCTCTGAGAAGAGAAATATAAGAATAAATGTTACTGGACCATGTTCTGTAACAGCTGGAATGATCGAAACTAGCCATGATGTTGAAATTATGAACCCAAATCATATCATATGTACTTTGGAAAAAGGTTCAAAATTAGAAATAGAACTAACTTGCGAAGTAGGTAAGGGTTATGTTCCTGCTAAAAATCATAATAAAGATCTGGCGATAGGTGTGATTCCTGTTGATGCTATATTTAGTCCAATAAAGAAAGTAGCATATAGTGTAGAAGACAAACGTGTAGGTCAAGTTACTGATTACGATAAGTTACTGATGACTATTGAAACAAATGGTACTATATCTCCTGAAATCGCTTTAGCGTTAGCTGCAAGGATTTTGCAAGATCAGTTTCAGCCATTCATTACTTTTGAAGATGAAGATGAAGATAAACAGGATAAATTAGAAGAACTTCCATTTAATCCAATTTTACTTAAGAAAGTAGATGAGTTAGAATTATCTGTTAGATCGATGAATTGTTTAAAAAATGATAATATAGTTTATATTGGTGATCTAGTGAGTAAAACTGAAGCTGAGATGCTAAGAACTCAAAATTTTGGTAGAAAATCTTTGAATGAGATTAAAGATATACTGGTTCAAATGGGTTTAAAATTTGGTATGGAGATTTCAGGTTGGCCACCTGTTAATTTAGAGGAACTATCTAAAAGATATGAAGATCCATATTAAGACATAACAAATTCGTCGATATTAGACATCTATATTGTTTAAAGTCAAATTAATGTAAGGTAAGCAAAATGCGTCATAGAATTAGTGGAAGAAAATTAAACAGAACTAGCAGTCATAGAAAATCTATGCTAGCAAATATGGCAATAGCACTTGTTATTAATGAGCAGATATGTACTACGCTACCCAAAGCTAAAGAGCTAAGACCCTATATAGAACGTTTAGTAACTAAAGCAAAAAATCCTGATCTAAGTTCTAGGCGCAGAATACATTCCATAATTAAAGATAATTTAGTTGTTGAAAAACTAATTAAAATAATTGGTACTAGATATATTGCTCGTCCTGGTGGCTATACAAGAATATTAAAAGCTGGGCCTAGGCATGGCGATAATGCTCCCATAGCGTACATAGAATTTGTAGATAGAGACATAAATGCTAAAGGTAGTATGAGTAATAACTCTGCAAATGCTAAAGAAATTATATAAGAAATCATTTTAAATTATAAAGAATTGTAAATTATGGCTAATCATCTATCAGCTGAAAAAGCTACTAGGCAAAATATCAAAAAGAATGCTATCAATAAAAGTAGAAATAGCAAAATTAAAACATATATAAAGAAAGTATTGCAAGCTGTTGAGTCAGGAGATACTGTGATCGCTAAAAATGCATTGGTTGAAGCGCAATCTCAGATAGCTAAAGGAGCAGCCAAAAATATTATGAAAAATAATACTGCTTCCCGAAAAATTAGTCGTTTAGCTGCCAAAGTTAAAAATATGTCTGATAATAAAGTATGATTTGAGTGACTTTATATTATAAGAAAATTTTTATAATTTATACTTATTGCCATTTCGATTCATGCTGTGTTTAAATATAATTATATGAAATTTTAATGAACTACAAAAATATTATATTACTTTCTATATTTTTGTTCAAAATTTCTAATTCAATACGCTATGAAAATAAATTAAAACATCATAATTTTTTACTCTCCACTAATGTATCCAGGATTTTATCATTTATTAAGTTGATAAGCTTTATTTCAATTATCAATAATAAATCTGAAAAGAAAATTCTCAAATACATATTTGCTCAATGTATTTTAAGTAAACTAATTAATATTACAAATACAAGAACAATAATAATTCTACTATCTGCTTTATTTTTTACTACGTCTATTTTTGCGGGTGGCAAAAAATTGTCCTTACCAAGATTTGCTTCAGTAAAAGCTAATGAGGTCAATGCTAGAAATGGACCAGCTATCAAAAGTCCAATTGAATGGATATTTGTAAAAAAAGGTGAACCCATCGAAATTATAGATGAATATGAACAATGGCGTAAAATTCGTGATGTTCATGGTGAAGGTGGATGGGTACATGCAAGTGTTTTATCAGGTAAAAGATATGTGATTGTAAACAGTAGAGAAATTATATTTCTGTA
The DNA here is from genome assembly GCA_022702085.1 of Rickettsiaceae bacterium. GTDB lineage: Bacteria > Pseudomonadota > Alphaproteobacteria > Rickettsiales > Rickettsiaceae > JAKONF01. The sequence goes on from JAKONF010000058.1 coordinate 7,329, forward strand.
CAAAAATCCACAAAACAATAGTGACAGAGTTGCAAAAATTTATCCAGAAGTAAGGTGCCAATTAATTAAATGCAAAGAGAAATGGTGTAAAGTTCAATGTAATTCTTGTAATGGTTGGATTGCCAAAAAACAAATTTGGGGAGTGTATGAACATGAATTCATGTAATGGATATGTTTATTGTTGATAACATATCTTTATCGTTATGCTAAAATAATAAAGATAAATATTTAATGGAAGCTCAATATAAATTAATTGTTATTTGTTGGTTCTTTGAGTTCAAAATGAGGAGGTACTTCTAAAGGATTGGCTCTTTGTACTTTGTATTCATCAGGGCCAGTAGTTGATAAACCTACTTTATGTTTAAGTTTTTGATTGCATGCTGCAAATACAAATAAAATAGTCATCAATAAAAAATTTCTCATGTTGCGTAATCCTATATGTGACAGCTCTCTATCGACGCTGTGTGATTAAATTATAATATCTTTGATTATAGTTATAATCTATTTTTCTTCAATATGTTTTTGATTTACATAATAATCTAATATCAGTAATACAACTCCAACAGAAATAAAACTATCGGCAAAATTAAAAACAGCAAAACCATAATCATTGTAGTGAAGGTATATAAAATCAAACACAGCCCCATGATATAATCTGTCCAGTATATTACCCACTGCCCCTCCTATAACAAGGTTAAACCCGAAAAAAGATAAGTAGGATTTACAAAGATATAATAAATAACATAGATAAATAACTATAAAAGTGTTGATTATCAAGAAAACAATATTGCTATATTGTTGATAATTAGTAAACATACCAAAGCTTATGCCATAATTCCAAACTGATATTAGGTCACAATACTTATTTAACAAGTAAGTATTATCTGATTGATATTTCAGAAAATTA
>JAKONF010000160.1 GCA_022702085.1 Rickettsiaceae bacterium
AACCTGCGTATTGTAATCATTTTTCTTAAAGCTTTCCAGTAACAGCCTAACTTCATTGGTAATCATAGTACCTGTGTAATAAGATACGTTATACCAGTGGCGATCATAAAATAAATAAACAGCAACTATTTGACTGGTTAAAGTTGGAATAATGATAATAAGTAAAAATCTAGCAAGCAAGGTTTGAGGTATTAGTTTGCTTAAAACATTTTTGCTTTGTGACACGCGCGTTTTACTTAGAAGAATGATTAGTTAATTTTTTCTATGTTATAATTATTGATTAAATTCAGCGCTTTTAGTAGTAATTGAGAAGGCTCAAAAGGCTTAGATATATATTCATTAGCGCCAGCTTTCAGGCCTCTCAAACGATCTTGTGGATCAGAAAGGGCTGTAAGCATTATTATAGGCATATCACTACCGCTATCTTTAATTTTTTTGGCAAATTCCATACCATTAATTTTAGGAAGCATAACGTCCAAAATAATCAAATCAACCTTAGACTCCTTCAGACATTGTTCAGCATGTTCTACGGAAATGGCAGTGAAAACTTCAAAATTATTTTTAGAAAAAAACTGCTTTAAAAGATCAAGTATTCTGATATCATCATCAACAATTAGGATAGATGGTTTAAGTTTTAACATAAGAATATCTATATTTTATTTGATATTAAATAAATACCCTCAATTTTACAATGACAATTGCACTCAATAACAAATTTTTTGCCCATATTTGGCTCAATGGCCATTTAGTACCGTGGGAAGAAGCTAAAATTCATGTCTTAACTCATAGTTTACATTATGCTGGTGCTGCTTTTGAAGGTGAGCGCGCCTATAATGGCAAAATATTTAAATTAGCCGAGCATACAAATAGATTAATTGCTTCTGCTAAAACTTTGCATCTTGATTTGCAATATGGTTTTGAAGATATAATCAATGCCCATCATGAACTATTACTTAAAAATAAGATCCAAGATGCCTATATTCGTCCGCTAATTTGGCGAGGAGATGAATCACTTGGCCTTGGTAGCAATACTCTTAGCACTAATCTGTTAATTCTAGCAGTACGTTCTAATCCTAGAGCTGATAGAGGCTTAAAAATCCATATTAGTAATTGGCAAAAACCTCAACCGAAAGCTATGCCTATAGAATGCAAATCTTCTGGCCATTACAACATGATGATTATCGCTGAAAAAGAAGCTTTAAACAAAGGCTATGATGATGCTATCTTACTTGATTGGCGAGGTTTTATTGCCGAATGCACGACTACCAACATCTTTTTTGTGCAGCAAGGAGAGATTATCACTCCTATAGCTGATGCTTTTCTAAATGGCATCACGCGGCAAACAGTAATAGAACTTGCCCAAAATTTAGGTTATAGCGCCAAGGAGCAATATATAAAGCCTGAAGAAATTAGCAGTTTTGATGAATGTTTTATCACTGGCACTGCTGCTGAAATTAGAGGAGTAAGTAGCATCAATTATGAAAACAAGCAAAAAATTTTCGAAAATAATGATGTTACCTTACATTTACAACAAGAATATGCAAAATTAGTACGGGCATAAAGATCACTATGGAAAATATATTTAAAGGTTTAATATCAGCAATTATAACTCCTTTCAAAGGAAATAAAATTGATTTTGTAGCTCTAGAAAAAATCATTGATCATCAGATTAGTGGCAAAGTTGATGGTATAGTAGTAGCTGGCTCTACGGGTGAGGGTAATAGCTTATCCTCTTCAGAATTAACTGAGTTAATAGGTAAAGCTACAATTTATGCAAATAGTAAGATTAAAGTAATTGCTGGCTGCTGCTCTTCTAGTACTCAGCAAGCAATACAACTTGCGGAAATTGCTGAAAAAAGTGGCGTAGATGGAATAATGGTTACAGTTCCACCATATGTCAAGCCCACGCAAGAAGGAATTTTTGGCCATATCAAAGCTGTGCATGACGCAATCAACTTGCCATTAATGATATATAATACCCATTCAAGGACTGGTGCTGATATTGCGGATACAACGATACTAAATTTAAGCAAATTATGTAGGGTTATAGCATTGAAGGATTCAAGTATTGACCTTGAGCGTCCACTTAGATTAAGGAATATTTTAGGAGATAATTTTAATCTTTTGTCTGGTGACGATCCATTAGCTTTAGCGTTCAATGCTCAAGGCGGTAATGGCTGCGTCTCCGTTGCTGGTAATATCGCGCCGCATTTATGTAAGCAAATTCAAGATGAATGGGTAAATGGTAGTATCAAAAAAGCTTTGGAAATCCAGTTAAGTCTTTTACCTTTATATGAAGCCTTATTTAACGAATCTAACCCAATTCCAGTAAAATATGCAGCTAGCGTACTTGGCTTATGCGAAAATGAATTAAGAATGCCATTGCTGAGAGCAAACTCAAAGACGATGGAGAAGATTGATCTGGCTTTGCAAAAATTGAATTTAAAATAATGATAGAAAAATATAAAAAAATTGTTGCTCAAAACCGTAAAGCTGTATTTAATTATTTTATTGAAGAACGCTTTGAAGCTGGCATCATTCTTAAAGGAAGCGAAGTAAAATCGCTCAGAAATGGTAAAGCAAGCATAGAAGACAGTCATGCCGCTAGCT
>JAKONF010000140.1 GCA_022702085.1 Rickettsiaceae bacterium
AATGATAGAGCTGCTTATAATGGAATAAAAAAAGGAGCAATCGATAGAGCTATTGCTGATTTGAGTGCAAGACAAACTGAATTGCAAAGACAAAAAGATAGAACGCAAAAAATTATTGATGATAAAAGAAAAAGGATGGAATTGCAATTTAAGCAAGTTGAAATAGCAGAAGCTAAATTAAAATTATCTACAAGTCTTTTTGAATCTATGTATAACAATAAATGACAAATCACATGAACCAGTACGATAAATATAATTCTGCTACTATAAATACTAGCAGCGCAAACAAATTTATCTCAGTATTCGATAATATAATTAAAGTGCTTAATGATACTAAGATAGCAGCTGAAAAAAAAGACACTCTAGGTAAAATTAATGGCTTTAACAAAGTAGTGGATGCTTTTAGAATTTTAAAAAGCATCTTCGAGGAAGCGCCAGATGATCCATTGACTGAAAGCTTAATCAAATTTTATCATTCAGCGATGGAAAAAGCTGCAGAGTTAAATACAAAAGAATTTTCAGCTAAAGAAACTGACGAACTTATAAATACTGTAGTACTAGTAAGAGATTCTTTAGTCGATAGTGAAAAAAAAGGTAAATTACTCTAGGCCTTTTTGAATAGCATTGATCTAGGAAATTTTGCAAATAAGCACAAATTGTAGATTAATGCTTTAAAAAATTTGAGTGTGTTCAGATTGAGTTTTGTTTTTGTTTTAAACAATTCATCTGAATCAGATAACAGAGCGTTAAATAATAACACGCGTCCTTGCGCAATAAGAATATAGCAAAAACAATGTCAATAATAAAACAATCAAAAATTTAGCTCAAAACCATTAATAGAGTTTCCTAATTCACATTACCTAGATACTATTATTTTGAAACCATCAGAAGAAAGAAGCAAAACGGACTATATATGATTTGATCCCTGTCTAAATAGACCTGCTTTTGTGGTTAGTAAAAGAGGTTTATATAAATATAAACTCAATGAAATGCGTTTTAATAGCTTCCAAGCCTTCCTAATAATTATCAGAAATCTTGAAACAAAGCTGAATCTTTTGCAAAGGAAGAAATTTTTGCTTGCTAAATATCCTTTATTTAGTTGAAGCTTTTGATGAAGAAAATAATACAAGATTAGGGAGATAGGTGCTTTAACCGTTAAGAATATTCACTTTAAAAAAACTATATAAGCAGAATACTTATTGATAAGAGATGAATTATCTAAATCAACATATGGTTTGACCGAAAGCTTGCTAAGGAGTTCAAAGTAAAAATATACATTTCTTAATTGATAAAGAATTATTTGATTTTAGTTATAATTATTTGGTAATTACGAAGATGCTTCAAAAACAGATACTCTATAAAGCACAATGCACCTATCTTCAATCTTTGAAGTCGAAGAATTTGTCATAGGCAGCTTTTATATTGATATTATATCATAATTAGATAATTTATCAAAATGATTAGCTCTAGATATCTAATATATAGGTCATACAAAAGATGGTGCCGAATGTCGGATTTGAACTGACGACCTACCGCTTACAAGGCGGTTGCTCTACCACTGAGCTAATTCGGCTTAAAATTAAACAAAAACTTAATTTATATATGATGAAGTTTTGTCTATTACTCAGCTTTCTGTTTTTTTGGAGCTTTATGTGTTTGTGCTTTAGCTTTAACATCCATAGATTTTTTAACAGCAGATGGGAGAGTTATTCCTGCTTTTTCAATGAATTTAGCAACTCTTTCTGTTGGTTTTGCTCCGTTATTCATCCAGTGCTCAACACGCTCAGTTTTGAGAGTTACTTTGAGTTCATCACTTTTTGATAAAGGATTATAAGTACCTACATTTTCTAAAAAGGCTCCATCTCTTGGCGCATCGGCATTAGCGACTACAATTCTATAATAAGGACTTTTCTTTGCTCCACCACGAGCTAGACGAATTTTTACTGCCATAATTTCCTAAATTTATCTGTTTTTTTCTTGTTTAAATAAAACGTGTTTTCTAACCTTGGGATCGTATTTTGTAAAAGATAGTTTTTCTTGTGTTTTGGGATTATATTTTTTTATAAAATAGAAACCAGTATTAGCTGTACTTACTAATTTTACTAAAATATTTTTATTTTTTTTTGATGCCATATTGTACAGCTTGTTTGATTAATTTTAAAAAGTTGCTTTCCGGCAAAGATATAGCTAAGTTGGGTTTTAGTCAAGTTCAAAATTAGTGTTTAATTATTATTAAATAAAACCAGTAATATCCCATAATAATTATGCTGAACAATAAATATACAATGCATTGCAAGAGATGAATTTTATATTTATAAAAAGTAGTATTTATAAATGTCAGTATTTTACAGAGTTATAAATTTAAAAATTATCAGCTCAATTAGATAAACATCTGAAAAATTATGATTTTTAAGAGTAATCAACAAATAATCAAAATCATTGTTGTAACGATCGCCTAAGTGCTAAGTCGTACACAATATCACAAAAATGGCGCAACAAAATCAAGTAGCATTAACTAAAAAAATTGGAATCAATATATCATTTCATATTTGTAGCCTACTATGAAACAGCCAAAAATTTAGTTATATCTTGATGATTAACAACTAAGTAGCTGTTTATGAAAATAAGATTTTGTGTAATTTAAAGTACAAACTGGTAGTTAAAAAAACAATCAATCCTGTAGTGATAGTAACTGTTAAAGTAATAATCTTAACGATACCTGATTTTAAATAAAAATAATCATGATAATTATAGTAAATGAGCATTACTGCTATAGACATTATGATTGAGCAAATAATGGTTTTAAAGCAAAAATTTCTGACGCCGTCTTCAAGGCTGAATTGATAATTTCGCTCAGCGTGATAGTATAATATCCATACATTATACCAAGCAGCAATCACCGATCCTAAAGCAATTCCCAAATATGAAAAAGGAACTATCAGCATAATATTACTAACGATATTAATCAACATAACCTGAACACTGATTTTAAAAGGAATTTTTGTATCATGGTTTGCGTAAAAAACTGTACTTAAAATCTTAGTTAATATAAAAGCAGGTAGACCAAATGCGAAAATAGCAATAGTTTTAGCTGTTTCTAAACTCGAATTTGCATCGAAAGCACCGCGTTCATAAATAATATGGACTATTGGATGCGATAATAAGCATATACCAAAAGCTGCTGGTATAGACAAAAGCAAACTAGTTTTAATAGCTTTTGTTTGAATTTTTCTAGCTAAAGCTTGATCATTATTTTTGTATACTTTAGATAATTCAGGTAAAAGAACAGTAGCAAAGCTGACGCCAATCATTGATAATGGGAATTGATAAATACGGTCGGCATAAGTAAGTATTGAAACAGCACCAGAAATAAAGCTAGCGATTGATTGCGAAATGAACAAGTTTAATTGCCAAACTCCAGAGCTTAAAATAGCAGGACCAAGATTGATCAAAAATTTTTTAATATCAGTATTTATCACTATTTTAAAACTAATACTGAATAATAATTTTGCTCTATATAAGCAAAAAAACATAAATAATGTTTGTAAAATACCAGCAATAATCAGCGACCAACTCATGGCATATGGGGGTGGGTATTGAGCATCCAGAAAATAAGTAAAAATAATTACGCAAGCGCTCATAATAATCGGCGTAGCTGCGAAAGCTGCAAATCTTTTTACAGAATTTAGAATACTACCAAGTAGGGCGCTTACTGAGATAAAAATTAAGTAAGGCATAGTAATCCTGGTAAGCTGAACCGTTAAGGTGAATTTTTCTAGATCTTGATAAAAACCAGGAGCAATTATAAACATTAGAGAAGGCATGAATATCTGCATGAGTACTGTGATAATAATTAATGCAAATAATAACAAAGTGAAAACTTCACTGATGAATTTTTTGGCTTCTAACTCTGAATTCAAGATTTTTTCACTAAATATAGGTACAAATACGGTAGATAAAGCGCCTTCACCAAAAATTCTACGAAATAAATTAGGTAGTTTGAAAGCAATATTGACGCAATCTCCAGTATTGCTAGTGCCAAAAAGAAAAGCTACATATAATTCACGGAATAACCCCAAAAACCTTGAAAGCAAAGTAAAAAATGCAACAATTACTCCTGATCGAATTAAAGTCAATATAGTAGCCTAATAATGTTATTGTTTATATAATACGACTAATTTTGAGCTCTTTCTACTGCTTCATTGATCAATTGTTTAGCCTTGGCAACGCCTTCAAAACCTTGAACTTTAACCCATTTACCTTTTTCTAAATCTTTGTAATGTTCAAAAAAATGAATAATTCTATTCTTAAGCATCTCATCTAAATCATTTATATCTTGAGTTTTAGCAAAACTAACATCAAGTTTGAAAGTAGGAACAGCAATAATTTTTTCATCCATGCCTGATTCATCTTCCATTAATAATACACCAATAGGACGAGCTTTAAGAATACATCCAGGTACAACTGGATAATGTGATACTACAAGTACATCAATAGGATCCCCATCAAGGGATAAAGTACCTGGCACGAAACCATAGTTGCATGGATA
>JAKONF010000156.1 GCA_022702085.1 Rickettsiaceae bacterium
TTAAAAACTTTCTTAATGATTATTTCAGAGTAACAAAATTATTACTCTCTTGCATGAGAGAAAAAGATCAACAGTTTCTTTGTTTAAATGAAGAAATAAATAGGAGATGATATGCCAATTTTAACAGAGCTTTCCAAAAATAATTTAGGTAAAGAAAATAAGTACCAAAAAAGTAATAAAAGAGTAAGGAAAAATTTTGGTAAAATTGATTTGGTAGCTTCAATTCCAAACTTAATTGAAGTACAAAAAAATTCTTATGAAAAGAATTTTTTGCAATTTAATATAGAAAGCTCCAAAAGAGAAGATAAAGGACTACAAGCTGTCCTTAATTCAATATTTCCTATAAATGATCCATCTGGAATTGCTACTTTAGAATTTGTTAAATATGAATTTGATCAACCAAAGTATGATGTGGATGAGTGCAAACAAAGAGGCTTAAGCTTCGCTGCTCCTCTAAAAGTAACGCTGATGCTTATTGTTAGAGAGCTCAATGAAGTTGGCGCGCCAGAAATGAAAGGCATCAAAGAACAAGAAGTATACATGGGAAATATACCTTTGATGACTAAAAATGGTACATTCATAATTAATGGTACCGAAAGAGTAGTAGTTTCACAAATGCATAGATCTCCTGGGGTATTTTTCTACCATGATTCAGGAAAAAATCACTCATCAGGTAAGTTTTTGTATTCTGCCAGGGTGATTCCTTATAGAGGTTCTTGGTTGGATTTAGAATTTGACTCCAAAGATATAGCCTATTTTAGAATAGATCGTAAAAGAAAACTTTATGTCACTACTTTATTACGTGCTATAGGTATGAGTGGTGAAGAGATAATGAAATTCTATTATAATTCTTTATCATTTGATGCACAAAGTACCGGTTTTGCGACAAAATTTTTACCAGAATCTATGAATGCTCATCGCTTGATTAATGATTTGGTTGATGCAGATACTAATAAAGTAGTATTAGCTGCAGGACAAAAAATTACGCCAAGATTAGCTCAAAAATATGCTAAAGAAGGGGTAAAAAATATCTTAGTTAATCATGATTATCTCTTAGGAAAATTTTTATCAGCTGAAATTTTTGACTCAAGTACTGGTGAGGTATTGGCAGGTATTGGAGAAGTTATCTCTGACGAATTACTAGCTATTATACTAAACAAAAAAATTAAAACTGTTGAGATTTTAGCTATAAATTCTCAATCAGGACCATATATAAGAAACACACTTTTCGCTGATAAAAATCAAGATCAAGCAAGTGCTTTGATTGATATTTTTAAAGTATTAAGACCAGGTGAACCTGCAACATTTACAGCGGGCAAAAATTTGTTTGAAAGTTTGTTTTTTGATTCTGAAAAATATGATCTTTCTGAAGTTGGCAGAGTTAAAACTAATGCGCGTCTTGGCTTGAACATTGAAGAAAATGTAACAGTTTTAACGCCAAATGATATCAAAAATATATTAAAAGTGTTAATTGAGCTGAAAGATGGTAAAGGATCGATAGATGATATTGATCATCTAGGTAACAGAAGAGTGAGATCAGTAGGTGAACTATTAGAAAATCAATATAGAATCGGACTTATCAGAATATTAAAAGCAGTAATAGATAAGATGACTACTACTCAAGATATTAATATGGTGATGCCTCATGATTTAATTAATTCAAAGGCGCTAGAAGCAGTTATCAAAGAATTTTTTAGTACTTCACAACTTTCTCAATTCATGGATCAAACAAATCCTTTATCAGAAATTACTCACAAAAGAAGGTTATCAGCATTAGGGCCTGGTGGTTTGAGTCGTGAACGTGCTGGCTTTGAAGTACGTGACGTTCATCCTACGCACTATGGTAGAATATGTCCTACAGAAACTCCAGAAGGGCAGAATATCGGTCTAATCAGTTCTTTGGCAATCTATTCTGACATAGACAATCACGGTTTTATCACAAGTCTATACAGAAGAGTAAAGCAAGGAAAAGTTACCAATGAAATAGTGAAATTGTCTGCTATAGAGGAAGGTAAATACAAAATTGGTCAAGCCACTCTCACAATAGACAAAGACGGTAATCTTTTAGAGGATTTAGTAAATTGTCGGGTTGAAGGTGGAAATTTTGTTATGGTGCCTCCAACTGAAGTAGACTTTATAGATGTAAATCCAATGCAAGTTGTCTCAGTTGCAACTTCCTTAATTCCATTTGTAGAGAATGACGATGCTAATAGAGCTCTTATGGGGTCAAATATGCAACGTCAAGCTGTTCCTTTGATCAAAAGTGATGCTCCATTAGTTGGTACAGGTATTGAAGGAGTTGTAGCTAGGGATTCAGGAGCTTCGGTATTAGCTATCAATGAAGGCATTGTTGATCAAGTTGATGCAACGCGAATAGTTATTCGTACTTTAGAGCAAAAAAAAGATGGTTCTCCTGGAGTTGATATTTACAACTTATCGAAATTTCAAAGATCTAATCATAATACTTGTATCAACCAAAAACCGTTAATTAAAGTTGGTGATCACGTATATAAGGATGAAGTTATCGCTGATGGACCAAGCACTGATAAAGGAGAAATAGCTTTAGGAAGGAACGTACTTGTGGCATTTATCCCATGGAATGGCTATAACTTTGAGGATTCAGTGTTAATTTCAGAAAGAATAGTTAAAGATGATGTGTTTACTTCAATTCATGTTGAAGAATTTGAAGTTAATGCTCGTGATACTAGAATTGGACCTGAAGAAATTACTCGCGATATTCCCAATGCTAATGAGGAAAGCTTAAGAAATCTTGATGAAGCTGGCATAGTATATGTTGGAGCAGAAGTAAAAGCAGGCGATATTTTAGTAGGTAAAGTTACACCAAAAAGTGAATCGCCAATGACTCCTGAGGAAAAACTTCTGCGCGCTATCTTCGGTGAAAAAGCGTCTGATGTTAGAGATTCTTCTCTGCATGTACCTCCAGGAATATCTGGAACAGTAGTTGAAGTCAGAGTATTTTCACGTAGAGGAGTTGATAAGGATGAGAGAGCTATTGCAATTGAGAATCAACAGATAGAAAAGTTGGCCAAGGATAAAGACGATGAATTAGCAATAATTGAAAATTTTGTTTTCATAAGGCTCAAAAGTGTACTCATCAGTCAAACCATTGTTAGTGGTCCTAAAAATGTTAAGGCAGGAGCTATCATTGACGAAAAATTGCTAAATACTCTATCCAGAGGTCAATACTGGCAACTGATAGTTGATAATGCAGAAATAATGAGTGAAATTGAGCAAATCAAACGTCATTATGATGAAAGCAAAGATATGCTAAATAAGAAATTTACTAGTAAAGTAGCTAAAATTCAAAGTGGCGACGATCTGCCGCAAGGAGCGCTTAAAGTTGTTAAAGTGTTTATTGCAACCAAGCATAAATTACAGCCTGGTGATAAAATGGCTGGAAGACACGGTAATAAAGGAGTTATCTCTAGAATCTTACCTGTAGAAGATATGCCATTTTTGAAAGATGGTACAGTGGTAGATGTTGTATTAAATCCACTAGGGCTACCTTCAAGAATGAATATTGGTCAGATTTTGGAAACTTCTTTGGGTTGGGCTGCTGTTAACCTTGGTAAAAAGATCAATGATTTAGTAGAGAAACATCATAATGAAAATCTTGATGTTAAAGAAGTCAAAGATTTGGTTAGCAAAATCTACGGACCAGGTCATATAAGTGATAGTGTTCAATCAATGAACAAAGAAGAAGTACTAGATTTTTGTGAAAACTTAAAAGATGGAGTTTATTTCGCAACTCCTGTTTTTGATGGTGCAAAAGTTGAAGATATTAAAGACATGCTCAAGCTCGCAGATCAAGATTCTTCAGGACAAGTACAAGTTATTGATGGGAGAACGGGTATCTATTTTGATAGAAATGTTACAGTTGGCTATAAGTATCTGTTAAAGCTACATCACTTAGTAGATGACAAAATACATGCTCGCTCAATTGGTCCATACAGTTTGGTTACTCAGCAGCCATTGGGAGGAAAATCTCACTTTGGTGGTCAAAGACTTGGCGAAATGGAGTGCTGGGCTTTGCAAGCTTATGGAGCAGCTTATACCTTGCAGGAATTTTTAACAGTTAAATCAGATGACGTAGTTGGTAGATCTAGAGCATACGAAGCTATTGTAAGAGGTGAAAATAGCTCAGAGTTCGGTACGCCTGAATCATTTAATGTAATGATGAAAGAATTCAAATCTTTAGGTTTAAATGTTCAGCTTATAGAAAAGCCGTTACAAAAAGACCAAAATTCATTAGATATTGATACGATGAGCAGAATTAAAAATAGATGATAATATAAAGAAGCAAAACCAAAAATTTTTAGGAAAAATTTATGAAGTCAGTGAATTTTTATGGACAATTGAACAATACTCAACAGTTTGACCAAATTAAAATCAACATTGCAAGTCCTGATCAGATACGTTCTTGGTCTTTTGGTGAAGTTACTAAACCAGAGACTATTAATTACCGTACCTTTAAACCAGAGAGAGATGGTTTATTTTGCGCTCGTATATTTGGACCTATCAAGGATTATGAATGTCTTTGTGGTAAATTCAAAAGAATGAAATATCGTGGGTTAAAATGCGATAAATGTGGAGTGGAAGTCACAACTTCTAAAATTCGTAGAGAGCGTATGGCGCATATTGAGTTAGCAGCTCCAATTGCGCATATATGGTTCTTAAAATCACTTCCTTCTAGAATAGGTTCTTTACTTGACATGACATTGAAGGATCTTGAAAAAATTCTTTATTTTGAAAATTATATTGTGATCGATCCTGGTTTGTCTCCTTTACAGAAAGGGGAGTTATTATCTGAAGATAGTTTGGCGCGTGCTCAAGATGAATATGGCGAAGATAACTTTACAGCAGGCATTGGTGCTGAAGTTGTACAAAAGATGCTAGCTGATCTAGATTTGCCGCAACTTAAGAATCAATTACAATTAGAACTTTCTGAAACCAATTCTGAAGCTAAAAAGAAAAAAATTATTAAGCGTTTAAAACTTGTTGATGATTTTATTCATTCGGGTAATAAACCTGAATGGATGATTATGAATGTTTTGCCAGTGATACCACCTGATATTCGTCCATTAGTAATGTTAGATGGAGGTAGATTTGCAACTTCAGATCTTAATGAACTTTACAGAAGAGTCATTAATCGTAATAATCGTCTAAAAAGATTATTTGAATTAAAGGTCGCTCCTGACATCATCATTAGAAATGAAAAAAGAATGCTCCAAGAAGCGGTTGATGCTCTATTTGACAATGGTCGTAGAGCTAAAGCTGTTAAAAACAATAACAAAAGACCTTATAAATCACTTAGTGATATGCTTAAAGGTAAACAGGGTCGTTTCCGTCAAAATCTACTTGGTAAAAGAGTTGACTATTCTGGCCGTTCGGTGATTGTGGTAGGACCAGAACTTAAACTTCATCAATGCGGATTACCTAAAAAGATGGCTCTTGAATTGTTTAAGCCATTCATCTATGCAAAGCTTGAGTTATACGGTTTAGCTCCTACGATTAAAGCAGCTAAAAGAATGGTAGAAGCTGAAAAACCTGAAGTATGGGATATCCTAGAAGAAGTAATAAGAGAGCATCCAGTACTACTTAATAGGGCTCCTACGCTACATAGACTAGGTATCCAAGCCTTCGAGCCTATATTAATTGAAGGTAAAGCTATTCAACTACATCCTTTAGTATGCGCAGCATTTAATGCTGACTTTGACGGTGATCAGATGGCCGTACACGTTCCTCTTTCTATTGAGGCACAGTTAGAAGCTAGAGTACTCATGATGTCCACAAATAATATTTTGAGTCCTGCTAATGGACGTCCCATTATAGTGCCTGATAAAGATGTAGTACTAGGCTTGTATTACTTAACTTTGGCATTAGATAACGAGCCCGGTGAAAGCATGATATTTAGTGACATGACAGAAATTGAACATGCACTACATAATTCAATAATTACTATTCATTCAAAAATTAAATTCCGCCGTAAAATGATTAATGCTGATGGCAATTCAATACAAACAATTCTAGATACTACGCCAGGTAGATTGATAATTGGTGAATTATTACCAATCAATCACAGCATAGATTTCAAACTGGTTAACAAACCGATGACTAAGAAGGACATATCAGGAGTTGTCGATGCTGTTTATCGTCATTGTGGTCCTAAAGCTACGGTAATTTTTGCAGATAGATTGATGCAGCTTGGTTTTAAACATGCTTGTCTTTCTGGGATTTCTTTTGGTATTGACGATATGGTAGTACCAAAGACCAAGGAAAAACATATTAGTTCCACATCAGCGCAAGCTAAAGAATTTGAAGAACAATATCTCAATGGTGTTATCACTCATAATGAAAAATATAACAAAGTTGTCGATATTTGGTCTATTTGTACTGATCAAGTTGCAAAGGATATGATGAAAGAAATAGCCTTGCTCAAAGCTAAGGAAGAGGATAAAACCAATCAACAAAGACTTAATTCAATCTACATGATGGCTGTATCAGGTGCTAGAGGAACACCTGCTCAAATTAAGCAATTAGCTGGTATGAGAGGTTTAATGGCTAAACCATCTGGTGAAATTATTGAAACACCTATCATTTCTAACTTTAAAGAAGGTCTTACTGTACTTGAATATTTCAATTCAACTCACGGAGCGCGTAAAGGTCTTGCAGATACGGCTCTCAAAACAGCAAATTCTGGTTATTTAACTCGTAGGCTGGTTGAAGTAGGTCAAGACTGTATCATTACTACTCAAGATTGTGGTACTGACGAAGGAATAGAAATAAGAACAATTATTGAAGGTGGTGAAGTCATTGTATCTTTGGCTGAGCAAATTTTAGGTAGATCAGTAGCAATTGATAGTTATAATCCAATATCAAATGAGATATTAATTGATGCTGGTAAATTAATAGATGAGAGTAAGCTCGAAAAAATTGAAGCAAGTGGTTTGGATTCAATTAAAGTACGTTCAGTCTTAACTTGTAAGACTGAAGATGGAATCTGCGCAAAATGTTATGGTAGAGACCTTGCCACTGGAGCTTTAGTTTCAATAGGTGAAGCGATAGGCGTTATTGCTGCACAATCAATTGGTGAACCAGGAACTCAGCTTACTATGAGAACATTCCATATCGGTGGTGCTGCAACAAAAAGAGCTGAAATATCAGCCATAGAAGCTTCGCATGAGGCCAAAGTAAAAGTTTTATCTCGTAATCTTGTAGTTGACTCTGAAGATAGACAGATTGTAATGTCTAGAGCTTGCGAAGTATTATTAATTGATAGTCAAGGTAATGAGAAAGCTCGTCATAAAGTACCTTATGGTTCAAGATTGATGGTAGATGATGGCTATAACGTTAAAAAAGGCCAAAAAATTGCTGAGTGGGATCCCTATACCTTACCAATCATAACTGAAAAATCTGGTAAAATAATATTTAAAGATATGGTTGATGGCGTTTCGATCAGGGATATCACAGATGAAACTACTGGTATTACCAATAAAGTAATTATCGAATCTAAGCAATATTCAAGAGGGGCAGAACTTCGTCCAAGAATTCAGTTAGCTGATGAAAATGGTGAAATCATTACTTTATCCAATGGCCTAGAAGCTAAATATTATCTACCAGTTAATGCAATATTAAGTGTAGAAGAAGGATCACAAGTTTCTGCAGGTGATATATTGTCAAGAATACCAAGAGAATCGATTAAAACTAAAGATATTACTGGTGGTCTACCTAGAGTTGTTGAACTGGTTGAAGCAAGGCGCCCTAGAGATCATGCCGTTATATCTGAAGTTGATGGCAGAGTTGAATTTGGTAAAGATTATAAATCAAAACGTAGAATAATTGTTCATCCAACTAATGGAAATCAACCGATTGAATATATGTTACCAAAAGGCAAACATGTTGTAATAAACGAGGGTGATTTTGTTAAAAAAGGCGATATGCTTATTGATGGTAATCCAGTATTACAGGATATCTTAAAAGTTTTAGGCGTTGAAGCATTGGCTAAATATATGGTTGAAGAAATTCAAGCAGTATATCGCCTGCAAGGTGTTAAGATAGATGATAAACATATAGAAGTGATTATCCGTCAAATGCTACAAAAAGTTGAAGTAACTCATTCTGGTGGTACATTATTATTGGTAGGTGACAAAGTTGATTATAGAGAGTTAGCTGAAATCAATGCAAAGGCGATAGCGGATGGTTTAGAGCCAGCAGAAGGTAATACAATTTTACAAGGTATAACTAAGGCTTCTTTACAGACAAGATCATTTATTTCTGCAGCTTCGTTCCAAGAAACAACTAGAGTTCTAACAGAAGCCGCCGTTAAAGGGGATACAGATCCGTTAAAAGGACTTAAAGAGAATGTAATTATTGGTAGAACAATAGGAGCAGGAACTGGATTCTATGTAAATAAGGTTAAAAGAATTGCGGCAGAGCGTGATGCCGGCACTGTGGATGATACTAGTGCTACACCTGCAGCTTGATGTTGTTGTAAGATTACACTAAAAGCCGAAGCTTAAGCTATTACTTGAAATATAATTACTAGTAACAGCTTAAGCTTTTTAATTTCTCTTATGAATAAAAATCCAACAATTCACATTTATCAATAGTAATAAGTTACTGTTAGATTTAACTATTAATCATGTGTTAATAATTAGCAACATAAGATTATAATTAATTTAATAATTTATTACATTATGAGTAAACAACAATTAAAAAAATTAATTTTTTATCAAGATAAAATTAAAGACCAGGTAAAAAAGTTTTATACCAAGGACATAAGAACTTTTAACAAAGAATATGGTGTATTCTTAATACAAGAAGCATTATATAACGCTAAGCTAGAAAATTTGTCTGACATTTATGACAAAGGCGATCAAGATAAATTCAATAAAAATTTCATAACAACAGCAAATGAGATAATTTCAAAATTTTTTAATAAAAAAAATGGAAAAATATTAACTATAGATAAATTATTAGATTTGCTAAAAATGCAAGAAGAAGTAAAGCGAGCTAAGCAATTAACTAGGGAAGAAATACATGAACTTTATGACATCAACCGTATTAAAGCTAGTAAACTTATTTATGAAGCTGCATTTGGCACGAATATTACCAATAGTAGCAAAATTTCAATGATCAATAGGCTAAAAAAACGCGAAATAGAGCGAATTATTGAAAATAATGATTGTATCGATGATTTAGAATTGACTTATATTGCTCTAAAAATAGCTGATATTAGTTCAAGCAAAAATAAATTACTTAACATTCATGAGGGTAATATTGTTGATTTTGTAGCAGATGCAAATTTATCAGCTAGAATAGAAAAATTTTTGAGTAATTGTGAAATTTTTTATAAAAAAACAGCAGAAAACAATTTAGTTATTGATAGGCAAGATAAAAAACTTCCAATAATAATTATAGATTTGGTACAAAGTAATAAAACTCATATTTACATTGAATCAAGCAATAAAAGTCTATTAAATCATTTAACATACACTATAACCAACGCTATTCATCCTCCTGCTTTGAGAGTAAAAATTATTAATGAGAGAAATTATATGAATGAACTTAAAAATATACCAATAGATAAAATCAATCTGTTGCAATTAGTTGATTAGACTCCATTTTGCTTATTATTTGGCTTCTTTTTTTAGCATCTTAGCCGCTTCTTCATCTTCAAGCCATTTATTGTTGACGATTAAACTTTTTCGTTGTAATTCCATAATCTCTTTGTCAGGAGCATCTTTGGACTGCTTGTTTACTAGATAATTTATACCAGTAAAGATTATAGCAAAATTTTTAAATGAATATTCCAACTGCTTAATGTTATTTGCATCGCTGTCTATATAAATTATTCTTTTAGGC
>JAKONF010000169.1 GCA_022702085.1 Rickettsiaceae bacterium
TGCAAAGACAAAATTGTAAAGTTTCTTAAAGAAATTTTTATTGTTTGATTAAGCAGATTAACTAATATTACAAGACTCAATAATCAAATCAATAACAAGCCTTATGCAATACCACCTTTGATTGAAAAAGAATTAATGATAGATGGAGTAGACTGATGGTGAAGAAAAGGCTAAATTAGAATAGTAATTGAAATCATAATTTTAAAGCGAATGATCAAAATAATAATTATCATCATAGCAAGTTTGTGGCTATTTTTTAAATTGTTTGAGCCTTTAATTTATCCGATGTCAACTTTCTGAAGCAGTGAAGGTACGAGAAGTAGATATATTGCTGCTCTTATTGAAGAAAAACTACATATTCCTTATCAAAGTTACGGGCGACTTGGTAAACCATCTGAATATAAGCAAGGATGGGGAGATTTGGAACATATTAGCTATGATGAGTGGTTTAACATGAAATGTCAGCATCCTCAAAATAAGTATGGATCCTACTATACTTCATATTTTGCTGAGCAATATTTAACCAAAGAACAACAAAAGCAAGTTCACTGCATAAGACCAAGATCTTGGGTTAATCAAGATAAACATTGCAGTAGTATTTTTAATTGTCCGTCTATACAAATATCTTTTTATGACTATATCTTAGAACAGCCAAAAGTATTAGATAATGTAATTAAAATTATGGAAAAGCCTTGCCATTATTTATCTGATGACTTTAGCATTCCGGCAAGATCAGACTATAAGCGAACCAATGAAGAATGGGATAAATTAGTAGAAGAAAATAAAACTGATGCATATATTGAAGTCACATATATGAGAAATCTTATCTATTGTGATAAACTTAAGGGTAGATCTTACGAAAAAGACCGTACTTATTCAGTAATTTACATTTTTGATAAGGATGGAAATAAAAAAACAGAGATCATAGTACCTAGAAAGGACAATACTCATCTAGTTAAAGAAAATCAAAAATAAATTCATAAACTTTAAAATAACAAAATTTAAAAAAGTGTAATTGACAAGCGAAAGAGATGGCCAATATTTCGGAATTTCTTAATTTTTAAGTACTCACCTCTAACAATGATTTTAAATTTAGGCATAAGAGTAATAGGATCTTAAGCCTATTTTTCTAACTCATAAAGAATTTGAGATAACGGATATATTTCTTTTCTTAGCTGCTTCTATTAATTGTTGGTCAAAGGTAGCTATTGGCACACCAAAACGTAAAGCTAATTCCAAGTAGCTTGCATCATATTGGGATAAATTATATTGCTCTGCTGATTCAATAGTTTCTTGCCAAGCGTACTTGGCTGTTAAATCATCAATAATTATAGGTAACTCAGCAAGGCTATGAATAGCAGTACGCATTTGCTCCATTATTATGCGCCCGCGACGCTTGGCCTGAACAATCAAGAACAAAACTTGTCATTATTTTCTCCCTGTATCCTTATATGACTTCTATTCATTCCAATCAAATTTTTCTAGCTGCATTTTTTATCAAATGTTCATTTATATTTTTCTCAAGAGGAATTATTTTAGCTACTGGATGACCTCTTTTGGTGATCAAGAATTCTTCCCCAAGACTTACGCGTTGTATTAACTTTGCAAAATTTGTTTTGGCTTCAAAAGTACCTATAGCATTGTTCATAATTATAAATTAAACTAGTTGTCTTACTAGTCTATTAATATTTTATTAATTATATCAAATCGATATTAATCAAAGAAAGAGGAATTAATAATATTACACACTATAAAAATTTTACATATTAGGTAATGACATAGAAGATATCCTTAATTAATGTGAGGCGCTGTAGCCAGATGTGCCAACACTCAGGCTACTTTGCTTTCGTGAGTAATGGCTATGAATGTATAGCTGGTTAGCTTATTCAAAAGGATTAGGTACCCAGCCTTTGCCACATTCTTCGTAGATCTTCTTTGCTTCTTCTAGAAATACTTGCTTTGCTCTTTCTTCTTCCTTTGATGATAGTTTTTCATAACCTGTATCACCTCCGCAGTAAAGTGCTTCCCAAAAACTGAATGTCCATGGTTTATCATCTAGCCACCTATTAGGAAATAAATAAGTTCTTTTACCATAATTTATATCTTCCTCATATTTAAATACCCAATTAGAAGGCATTTTATCGCAAATTACTTTGAAATTATCCCAGTATATAGAAAGTTCTGAAAGATCGGTATTATCCTGATTAATGACAGTGTAAAGAATTTCTTGAGATGACAAACTGATTTCTATTTTTAATACAAGCATCTTTTCTCCAAAATCTATTCTATCTTTAATATAACTACATTGATCAAGATATTTAGATTGAGGATTATCTATAAATTCTACTATCATATTATTTCGGTGCCTTTTTGGAAGGTGTTATTTTTATTTTATAATCTCTATCAAAATATGTTTTACCATTTATAGTATTTTTATAAAAGTGAATTTCAGCTCTTTTACCTTTACCTATAAAAGTTTCTTTCTTAGTAGTAAATTTTTTCCACTGCTCGATAGTACTACCATCTTTTGTTAATTCTTTCACCACATTAGGATTATTTATTTTTAATTTTTTCATAGACT
>JAKONF010000172.1 GCA_022702085.1 Rickettsiaceae bacterium
TTACCTGATTAACTGATTCGACAACATTCTCTGACATTCTCAATGACAACCAATATGATTGAGATTTCATGCATAATGGATTATGTTTAGGATCAGTATATTGACAAGGACGAGCTATATATACAACATTTGGTCTAGAGTCTAACGCTGCAAGCTTTAGCATCATAGGATTTTTTGGCGTAGGATCTTCTGAGGCCCTTTCTCTTTCGTAAACAATAAAACCATCACCTTCAATGTAAAATACATAAGGCTGCGTTCTATCAGTAATTTTTTGGTAAGTAGTTAGCCAAAATTCACCTCCCTTAACTGTGCTGCTTGTAAAACCATGATATTTTACGGCGCGATCTGCTGCATTGATACGATCCTTAAGCTTTGGATCAATATATCTGCAAGAGGAAAACAATAAGCAGCCAAGTAACGCTACACTAAGCTTAAAACGGAATTTCATCATCTAAATCCATGTCAAAATTATTAGAGGTTTTTTCTTTAGAATTTTTGTTAAAATCTGCAAAAGGATCGTTACCATGCTCAGTAGATTGACCTGAATTTTTGCTATCCAGCAAGACCAATTGAGAATTATAGTTCTGCAACACAATCTCGGTAGTATATTTCTCAACTCCAGCTTGATCAACCCATTTACGAGTCTGTAAACTACCTTCTATATATAATTTACTACCTTTTTTGACGTAATTTTTTAATAGTTTAACTAAATTCTCATTGTAAGCTACAATGCGATGCCATTCGGTTTTTTCTTTTTTTTCGCCACTACTACGATCTTTCCATGTCTCGGTTGTAGCTAAACTGAAAGAAGCTATTTCTTTGCCATCGTTCGTAGAGCGAAATTCTGGATCTTTACCTAAATTCCCTATTATAATAACTTTATTTAAACTTCCTGCCATAAATATATTACCTAAAATGACTTAAATATTTATTGCAATAATATGTCAAAAAACCCTATAATGCTACATATTTTATCTCAAAAAACAAAAAAATTTAGGTTGATGCAAGATTACATAAAAGTACGTGGTGCTAAAGAACATAATTTAAAAAATGTAAATATTGATATCCCAAGAAATAAGCTGGTAGTCATCACTGGTCTTAGTGGCTCTGGTAAATCATCTTTAGCATTTGATACAATATATGCTGAAGGTCAAAGAAGGTATGTTGAAAGTTTGTCATCTTATGCGCGTCAGTTTTTACATTTGCATAACAAACCAGATGTTGAATCAATTACTGGACTTTCTCCGGCAATAGCCATAGACCAGAAAACTACTTCTAAAAATCCAAGATCTACAGTGGGCACAGTTACTGAAATTTACGATTATTTGAGATTACTTTTTGCTAGAATTGGCGTACCTTTTTCACCGGCTACGGGTCTGCCTATAAAAAGTCAAACTGTTTCAGAAATGGTGGATATTATCAATAATTTGCCTAGCGGTACAAAGTTATATATTCTAGCTCCGTTAGCTAGAGGGCAAAAAGGAGAATTTCGTAGGGAAATTTTAAATCTAAAAAAACAAGGGTTTCAGCGACTCATCATCAATGGCGAAACTTGTGAGATAGATGATTTACCTAAATTTGATAAAAACAAAAAAAATAATATAGAGGTAATTGTTGACCGTATTATACTCGACGATGATCTTGGCAATAGACTTGCTGATAGCTTGGAAATAGCATTAAAAATTGCTGAAGGAATAATATATGTTGAAATAGTTGATATTCCTGAAGACGCAAATTCACAATTTACTGTTGGCCATAGGCTTACTTTTTCTGAAAAATATGCCTGTCCTGTATCTGGTTTTCAGATAGCAGAGATTGAGCCGAGAATATTTTCTTTCAATAGTCCTTTTGGTGCTTGCCCTAAATGTGAAGGAATTGGTAGAGAGCTGTTTTTTGACCGTAATTTAATAGTGCCAAATGATCGATTATCAATTAAAAATGGCGCAATTGCACCATGGAGTAAATTGTCTTCTAAGTATTTTTTAGAAACATTAAATGCACTTGCTAAGCACTATAAGTTTGAGTTAGATCAACCATTTTATACCTTATCTTCACAGATTAAGGATATTTTATTTTATGGCTCAGGAGATGAGGTAATTACTTTTAAGTATAATGATAGTTCTCGCTCATCTGTGATAAATCAAACTTTTGCTGGTATTATCCCAAGTTTAGAGGAAAAATTTCGCAAAATAGATGCAGCATGGGCTAAAGAAGAATTACTAAGATACAAATCAGAACATAAATGTTCAGTTTGCAAAGGTTACAGGCTCAAAGCCGAAAGTTTATGCATAAAAATTGCCGATCTAAATATTGGTGAAGTGTCTGGAATGACTATTTTACATGCTTATAAATGGTTTGAAAATCTTAAAAATTTGTTAAATACAAAAGAATTATTTATAGCAGAGAGAATACTTAAAGAGATTACCGAGCGTATTAACTTTTTAATCAATGTTGGTCTAGATTATTTGAGTTTAGGCAGAGAATCAGGGACTTTATCAGGTGGGGAGAGTCAACGTATTCGCTTGGCATCACAAATTGGTTCAAAACTTAGCGGCGTATTGTATGTACTTGATGAGCCATCTATCGGACTACATCAACGTGATAATTCAAGGCTTATTGCGACGCTAAAATCACTAAGAGATTTGGGTAATACAGTAGTAGTAGTTGAACACGACGAAGAAACTATGCAAGAAGCAGATTATATTGTTGATGTAGGGCCAGGAGCAGGCATACATGGCGGTAATATTGTTGCTGCTGGAAATATAAAGCAAATTATAAAATGTAAAGATAGTATTACTGGTCAATATTTGCGTGGGACAAAAGCAATTGAAGTACCTAAAGAGTTTAGAACTGGTAACAAAAAATCTATAGAACTCATAGGTGCTAAATCGAACAATTTACAAAATGTTAGTATAAAGATCAATCTAGGTACATTTACTGTAGTTACTGGAGTATCTGGTAGCGGCAAGTCAACTCTGATCATTCATACATTATACAAAGCAGCTGTAAAGCATTTAGATCCTGCGTCAAAATATTATCCAGGTGAATATGAATCTATAAAGGGCTTAGAACATATTGATAAGATTATTGATATTGATCAATCGCCAATTGGCCGTACACCTAGATCAAACCCAGCAACGTATACTGGAGCCTTTACGCCTATCAGGGATTGGTTTGCTGAATTACCTGAAGCTAAGGCGCGCGGGTAC
>JAKONF010000197.1 GCA_022702085.1 Rickettsiaceae bacterium
AGCAAAAAAGACAAGAGAAGCTTGGCATTATGCAGATTAAATTTGAACAATTAAGTAAGCATTTTCATGACAAGATGATCAGCTTAGAAAATTCATCCAATGAATTCAAGCTGAAGCTTGACAAATCGTTAGCAGATGCACATCAATCGCTTAAAAATTTACGGGAATATCTATATAATTCATATCAAATAAAAGAAGATTTATCTGAAGAATGTTTATCAGAAAAATGGCTTAAAATTGCCGCTTCAAAGCTAAGATATACTGAAAAAAGGCTAAGCAAGTTTTATAAAGATTTAGATAAAATAGCAAATAGTGCTTTTGCCTAAAAGTTTAAACAACGCTATCATCATGGTGACAAGGGTTGGCGATTAATTCACTATTATCCTTCTTACTATTTTTACTTAGCATTTCCAATAATTCTCGTTCAGGAGGTGGAGATACCAAAGGACTATTAAGAATTAAATTAGGTTGCGGTAAATAGTCAACTTTTTTCTTGCATGTATAGCAAAGAGATACACATCCTACAATTAATCCTATAAAAGCGATAAATAGCATAAGATCATTTGAGATCATCATATTAATTTTGAAGGTGTCATCATCTATCTTTCCTTTAACCTCTATAGGGAGATTAATTTCACTGATATTAATATTTGGTACAATACCAGTTAAGTTATTAATTGGGTTATTAGGTAATATACTTGGTAAGCTGGAAATAACATTAGTTACATTACTAACAATACTTTCAGTTAGATTAAATAATTTGGCCATATGCATCAATCCAATTTAGAATTATATTATATATAATATGATCTACTTCGTTAATTATTGATTAAAACTTTTATAACTCATTATATAAATAAATTAATTAATAGATTTTCAGATAACAATTTATAAGTTATATTATTTAACAATTTATCATTTAATTTAAGTTATGAGTAACAATAACTATTATATTACTACGCCTATATATTATGTTAATGACGTGCCTCATATAGGAACAGCTTATACAACTTTGGCTTGTGATGTTATTGCAAGATTCAAAAGGCTTTCAGGACAAAATGTGCTATTTCTAACTGGTACTGATGAACATGGACAGAAGGTAGAAAAATCAGCTCTTAAAGCTAGCCTAGATCCACAACAATTTGTTGATCAAAATTCAGTATTTTTTAGAAAATTAGTGGAGAAGATGAATTGCTCACCAGATGACTTTATCCGCACTTCTGAGGCGCGTCACAAAATTGCTGCTACCAAATTTTGGCAAGAACTTGAGAAAAATGGAGAAATATATCTAGGAAAATATTGTGGCTGGTATTCAGTTAGAGATGAAGCTTTTTACGCTGAATCAGAACTTTCTGCTGATAGACTTGCTCCTACTGGAGCTCCCGTTGAATGGTTAGAAGAACCTAGTTACTTTTTTGCTCTGTCCAAATGGCAAGATAAATTGCTTGAATATTACGAAGCACATCCAGATTTTATCTATCCTTTGAGTCGGCGCAATGAAGTCATTAACTTTGTTAAAGGTGGCCTGCATGATTTGTCTATCTCAAGAACAAGTTTTGGCTGGGGAATAAAAATTCCTGGTGCAGAAGACCATGTTATGTATGTTTGGCTTGATGCTTTGACTAACTACATCTCAGCTCTAGGTTACCCAGAGCAAACTGATAAAATGGCACAGTTTTGGCCGGCTGATGTTCATATAGTAGGTAAAGATATCCTAAGATTCCATGCCATTTATTGGCCAGCTTTTTTGATGGCAGCAAAACTACCATTACCAAAATGTATTATGGCCCATGGCTGGTGGACTAATGAAGGGCAAAAAATCTCAAAATCAGTAGGTAATGTAATTGATCCATTCAAATTAGTCGATGAATTTGGCGTTGATCAAGTGCGTTATTTTTTAATGCGTGAAATGGTATTTGGTAGTGATGGTAATTACGCTAGAGAAAATCTAATTAACCGCATAAATAGCGAACTTGCCAACAAAATTGGCAATCTAGTGCAACGCACTGTTTCTTTTGCTTGTAGCTATAATCAAAGTAAAATTCCTGAGATTAAAGATCAATCAATTGAATTAATTTATGAATCTACTGTTTTTCAAAATATTGCTAAAATTGTTAAAGACAATACTTCATTGATAGATGAATATAACATTAATGGCGTACTCAATAATATTATGTGGATAGTTGAAGAAAGCAATAACTATATAGAACAGCAAGCTCCTTGGAAATTACGTAAAACTGATCCAGATCAAATGCTAGTGGCTATTTACACTTTGCTAGAAATGATTCGTTATATAGCTATTCTTCTACAACCATTTACTCCAGAAGCGGCAACGAAAATTTTGGATATTTTAGGAGTAAGCTTAGAGAAGCGTGACTTTAGTTTTTTGACTAAACAACATGCTCTTAAACCGGGCAGTGAGTTACAAAATCCTATCCCTATCTTTCCAAGAATAGAGCAAAGAATAATATGATGTTTGTTGATAGTCATTGTCATTTGGATTTATTATCAGAAGAGCATACTCTAGAGGATATAATTAATCGCGCTAAAGAAGCAAATGTTCAATATTTGCAAACCATATGTACGAAATTATCGAATTTGCCTAAGCTCTTGCAAATTGCTGAGCATTTTGAGAATGTTTATGCATCTGTTGGTTTACATCCAGATGAAGCCAATAGCGCTGAAGAAGTCACTTTTCAGCAGTTAGTTAAACTAGCTGAGCATCCTAAGATAATTGGCCTTGGTGAAACTGGTTTAGATTATTATCATGCAGGTTATGATAAATCAAAACAAAAATTAGCTTTTAGGCAGCATATAATTGCTAGCCAGATTACCAATCTACCAGTTATAGTTCATACTAGAGATGCTGAAGAAGATACAGCTGAAATGATTATATGCTCAATGAAAGAACAACAATTTAGAGGCTTGATTCATTGCTTTACTGCTTCTAAAGATTTTGCCAGGCAAATGCTCGATCAAGGCTTTTATATTTCAATTTCAGGGATTGTGACTTTTAAAAATGCTGTTGATTTACAAGAAATAGTGCGTTATCTACCGCTAGAGCAAATGTTAATTGAAACAGACGCGCCGTATCTTGCTCCTGTGCCAATGCGCGGAAAGCAAAATGAACCAGCATTTGTCAAGTACGTTGCCGAATATATAGCTGAGATCAAAAACGTATCCTTAGAAAGAGTAGCAGATCAAACCAGTGATAATTTTTTTAAATTATTTGTTAAATGTGAAAAATAAAAAAATGTTATAGTTTTTCAACTAAATTTAATATATTTTAATCAATGTTATATTTTCAAGTAAATTAATTATAGCGGATAATATTAAGTATGACTATCACCATACATAAAACAGAAGATTTTATTTCTATGAAAAAGAGCGGTCAGCTAGCTGCTCAAGTTTTAGATTTTATAACAAGCTATGTAAAATCTGGAGTAACTACAAATACTTTAAATGATCTATGCCATAATTTTATTATAGAAAATGGTGCAGTACCTGCACCATTAAATTATCGAGGTTATCCTAAGTCAATCTGCACCTCTATTAATCACGTAATTTGCCATGGTATTCCCAATGACAAACCGTTGAAGGATGGTGATATCATCAATATAGATGTCACAGTTATTCTCGATGGCTGGTATGGCGATACTAGTAGAATGTACTATGTTGGTGAAGTAGGCATCAAACAAAAGAGATTAACTCAAGTCACCTACGAAGCGATGATGCTTGCTATTGAAATGATTAAACCTGGCGTTAGATTAGGCGATTTAGGTAATGCTATGCAAAAACATGCAGAGAAGTATAACTATTCAGTAGTAAGAGATTATACTGGTCATGGTATAGGTAGAATTTTTCATGGCGAACCTACGGTACTTAATTATGGCAGGCCAGGAACCGGTGAGATTCTAGAAGAAGGAATGTTTTTCACTGTTGAGCCAATGATCAATGCCGGTAAGCCTGATACTTTACTGAGTAAATTAGATGATTGGACTGTAACAACTAGAGATAAATCATTATCTGCACAATTTGAACATACAGTTGGCGTTACAAAAGACGGCGTTGAAATTTTTACTTTATCACCCAAAAATTATCTATTTCCACCCTATGAAAAGTAAAAAAGCTATCATAGAAGATCAACCCCATTATGTAGGGCATCGCCAACGTTTAAAAAAAAGCTTCTTGAATACCAAAACTCCAGAGCAGTTTAAAGATTATGAGCTTTTGGAATTATTGTTATTTTATTCGATTCCAAGAAAAGACGTTAAACCGCTAGCTAAAAATTTGATAAAAAATTTCGGTGATTTAAATAATTTAATTTATGTTGATAAAGATAAATTTTCGAGCATCGAAGGTATTAATGACAATACTGTAACTTGCTTTTTAATTCTCAGAGAATTTATATCTCGTACTTTGAAAAATAAGATCATTAACAAAAATATTTTAAGTTGCTGGAGTTCTGTATTGGATTACTTAAAATCTACAATGGGTAGTTTAAAAATTGAACAGATTAGAGTTTTATTTTTAAATAAAAAAAATATTTTAATTGCTGATGAAGTTTTATGTAATGGCACCATCGACCAAGCACCAGCTTACCCTCGGGAAATAGTAAAGCGTGCATTATTCCATGAAGCTGGGGCTATAATACTTGTCCATAATCATCCAAGTGGTAGCGTTAAACCTTCAAAAAGTGATTTAGATATAACAAATAAAATCGTTGACACTTGCCGTGGTGTTAATATTTCTGTACATGATCATATTATTATTTCTAATAATGATTATTACAGCTTTAAGACAAATATGCTTTTATGAACTTACTTGGTGAATTAATTATTTCTTTTATTTTCTCTTTAGTCAGTTCAATAATAGGTACAAAAGTACTAATAACTGTGCTAGCAAATTTTAAGATAATTGATGTGCCGGGTAATAGGCGAGCTCACCTTAAGATAACCCCAAGAGGGGGTGGTATTGCTTTGGTACTGATATTTATTTTCATGATGATTAGTTGGCAATGTATTGCTTCTGTAAGTATTTCACATTTAAAATTATTTATATTAACTTTCTCTTTAATTGCCCTAGTATCTCTCATTGATGATCTAAAAACCATTAATATTGGCGCAAGATTTATTGTTCATCTAGCTTCTGCATCATTTGCCTTGTGGTTGTATCTAATACCCAATCCTTTATTCCACAACTTTTTGCCAAGCCTTGTAGATTATGTTCTGGCAGCCATCTCCTTTACCGCTTTTTTGAATATTTATAACTTTATGGATGGTATTGATGGAATTACCCCTAGTCAGTCGATTCATTTATCTATAACTATGTTATTGATTTGTTTCTTTAGCAAAGAATCAATCATTTATATAAATTTAATCCAGATTGTAACAACAATCATACTAGGTTGGGCTGTAGGATTTTTGTTTTTTAATTGGCAGCCAGCTAGCATATTCATCGGTGATGTTGGTAGTATCAGTTTGGGTTTTTTACTGGGTATTTGTGCTATACTAATTGCTGCATCTGGTCCTAAACATTTCGTTGCCAGCTTTATTATGTGCCTTTATTATATCAGTGATGGGGGATTAACTATTTTAATTAGATTATTTAAGCGTGAAAAAATCTGGCAACCTCATCTACAACATTTTTTTCAAAAAGCAGTTAAGAAAGGTATGAGCCATAAACAAGTGGTCACTCGCATTATAATTTGCAATATTTTTTTGATGGTATTGTCTTTAAATTCTTTACGTTTTTGCAGCATATCTTTTATATTAGCAATTTTAACGGTAACTATAACTTTATATAATTTTGTTAAATGAAACCGATAGCACAAGATATACATATTTTGATCAAGAAGCTGTTTAATAAACATCATCCTTTTCTAGCTGAAATACTCATTAACTGGAGTAAAATTGTTGGTAGTAGATTTAGCTCCGTAACTAGTCCAGTTAAGATAACGCGTTCAAAAGATAAAGGCAAAGATATTAATATCTTACTGATTTACGTTGAAAATTCTAGTATTTCAGTAGAATTTGTTTTTCAGCAAGAGATAATCATTGAAAGAATTGCAGTATATTTAGGCTCCAGAATAATTGATAAAATTAAAATAGTGATCAGAAATTGATGATAAGAGATATTTTGAGACTAATTACAAAAAAATATATGCTTATTAGCCAATAACATTGTAATACCTGCTTTTTTATTTTAAAATCGCCTATAAATTTAAGATAATATCAAGATTATAAAAATGCCCTTAATTTCAAAATTATTAATTTTATTAATTAGTACTGTTACTATCACTCTTACTTCATGTGGCGATAAAGCTGATATGTCAACGCCTGCACAAAGTTCGATAGATGAGTACAATGCTAAGCTTGAAGAATGCGCTGAACAAAAAGAAGAGCAAAATAATAATCCAAATAACAACCAAGATAAAGAATCACAAACAAAGAAAGCTTTTACCATAAATAAAGCATCACTCTCACCTTTCGATATTAGGGATCAAGATATAGTGCAAGGGGACAAAAATGCCAAAGTAACAGTAATTGAATATTTTTCGCCAACTTGTCCACACTGCGCTTATTATCATAAAAATACTTTTCCACTACTCAAACAACAATATATTGACAGCGGCAAAATAACTTATATTACTCGCGAATTTATTGGCAACAAACAGGATTTAGACGCAGCTATTTTGGCTAGATGTTCAAAAGACAATGAGAGTATTCTGAAATTCATCAATGTAATTTTGAGCCAACAAGATTCTTGGGCAGCAAACAATAAATACCGAGAAATTCTTACCAATATTGGGCAGCTAGGCGGAACTTCACCAGAAAAATATGCTAGCTGTTTGAATGATGATCAACTAACCACATTTTTAATAAGTAATACTCAATTAGTTGCTAAGCTACCTAAATTTGTCGGAACACCAGCATTTTTCATTAATGGTAATTATTTTACTAATCCTTATACCACAGAGGCATTATCTAAATCGATTGACGAAGCCCTGAAAAATTCATCCAACCCTACCGAAAATGACAAATAAAAATAATTTAGAAGACAAAATAAAACAATTTAAGCAAAAAAATCAAAAAGTAACCAAAAATAGAATTAATCAAATACATTCTTTATCGACAGGCGCAATGATTGGTATTGAAATAGTCTCAGGAGTGTTAATTGGAGTAATTATTGGTACTTTTTTCGATAAATTATTTACATCTAAACCTATATTTCTTATAATTTGTATATTGCTAGGTAGCGTTGCAAGTTTTAGAACTATCTGGCTTAAATTAAAAAAAGATTCAGCAAATGACTCATCATAGTCCACTTTCTCAGTTTGAAGTTCAAACAATTTTACCATTACATATAATGGGTATAGATTTAAATATAACTAATTCTAGTTTATATATGTTCTCAGTACTAACTTTTGTACTGATATATTTCTCTATGGCGTTTAGCAAACAAGCAGTTATTCCTGGGAGGCTTCAGCTCAGCGCTGAGTTGGTTTATGAGCTGATTGCTAAGATGATTGGCGAAAATATAGGACCAAAAGGACGTAAATTTATACCATTCATCTTTACCTTATTTTTATTTATATTGTTTGCAAATCTACTAGGTATGATGCCTTATGGTTTTACAGTTACCAGCCATATTTCTATAACTTTTGTGCTTGCCATGTTAGTTTTTACTTTAATGACCGTGATAGGTTTTATTAAGCATGGTACACATTTTTTATCGTTGTTTTTACCGAAAGGCACACCTTGGTGGCTTGCTCCACTAATGATCGTTATTGAATTATTTACTTATTTAGCGAGGCCTATTAGTTTATCACTAAGGTTGACTGCAAATATGGTAGCTGGTCACGTATTGTTAAAAGTTATGGCAGGATTTATAATATCATTGGCTTTGTTCTTAAAATTTTTGCCGATTCCTTTGATGGTAGCCCTGATTGGCTTTGAAATTTTTGTAGCAATTTTGCAAGCTTATATTTTTTCAATACTTTCTTGCGTATATTTAAACGATGCGGTGAATTTACACTAGCAACTTTATTAATATAGTTTATTATAGCTTTGTTAAAATATATAAAATTTTGATTAAACATAAACAACATTAACTTAATTTATTGGAGCTAAAATTATGGACGCAACATCACTAAAATTCATTGCCGTAGGATTCATGGCTTTTGGTATGCTAGGTGCAGCCCTTGGTGTAGGCAATATCTTCAGCTCTCTACTAAGTTCTATTGCTCGCAATCCATCTTCTGGTGAGCAATTATCTAGAATGGCTTTTATTGGAGCTGGTCTTGCTGAAGCGATGGGCCTTTTCTCATTTGTTATTGCCATGCTTCTAATCTTTTCATAAAAATATAATTAAAAGCTATGCCACAATTTGATCTCAATTATTTTCCTTCCCAAATTTTTTGGCTGATTGTGGTATTTAGCTTTATGTATCTCATCGTCAGTAAGTTCATTGCACCTGCAGCAGAAAACATCTTTAGTAGAAGAAAAATGATCTCTGAAGATAATACCGCTAAAGCAGAATCATTGATGTCTCAAGCTAATAAATTAAAATTACAATATGAAAATGATTATAATAAAATTTGGCTAGATGTTAAGAGCTTAAATGCTGATGCTGCTAAAAAGTTGAATTCAAGTTATGAAGAGCAAAAAGCAGCTCTAAATAGAAAGATCAATGAGAGAGAGCAAGTCTTAAATCTAGAGATAAGTGAGCAAATTAAAGCTTTTAAGAACAATGAACAAGAACTAGTAATTAATACAGCCAAAATAATTATTGAAAAAATTGCTCATATTAATGTTAAGAATGAAGTTCTACTAAACATATATAAAGACTTAATCTCTAAAGCTTAAAGGTATATCTATCAATGGAATTTTTGGATGAAAGATTTTGGTTAGCTGTTTGCTTTGTAATATTTGTGTGCCTTGCCTATAGACCTGTAAAAAAAGCTATCTTAAATTCGTTAGATGCTAAAATCCAGGCTATTAAACTATATCTTACAGAAGCAGAAAATCTTAAAAATGAAGCTGAAATTTTACTGCAAAAAACCCAAAAACAAATTCTTAAATTCAAGGATTTAAAGGGTGAAATATTAGGTAATGCGCAAAGCGAGGTAGATAATTTAATCACCTCTAGGAATAAAGAGATAGCTAAGCTCATAGAACGCAGAGAGAAAGATGCTCTTACTAATATAAAACTTAAGCAAGATCAGGCAATGAAAGAAGTTCAGGCTGAACTTATTGATAACGTCACCAAAGTAGTAGCTACTTATTTCACAAATTTAAAAGATGAATCATCAGATTTAGATATTGCTAAAAATATTAATGGCAAAAAGGATTTGTCAATTAAGTAAATCACTTACTGATTCATCAACTCATATCACTTACGCTTTCGCCTAGCTGAGTGTCATTTAGCTTTAATTTTTAATGTTCTTTTTCCATTCTATTAATTATAAACTGAAATCTTCTAAAAATAGTACCAATTATAAAACTAGTTTTAGAAAAAAATCAAAGCATTACAGCTAAAGAGTATTGATATATCTGTGAATTCATGAACATATCAATACAAATATTTTTCTTTTAAATAATTTAAGAAAATTTCTGGGTTTATTCTATCTTCACTAGTAGCTTTTTCGAGCAGTTCACTTGATTTTAGGCATGAGCCATAGTTTCTAAAATTTTGATTGAGATATTTATTCATAGAAGTAAAATTACCTTCTTTAAGTTCAAGTAGGGTATTTGTGGAGTTCTTAATTCTTGACATCACCATGCTAGCAATAATCGCTCCTAAGCTATATGAAGGAAAATAACCAAAACTACCACTTGGCCAGTGAATATCTTGCAAAACGCCATTACTATCAGAACCGGGTACTATGCCTAAATATTGTTTCATCTTCTCTGCCCATATGGCTGGCAAATCAGCTACTTTAATCTCACCTTGTATTAATCCTCTCTCGATTTCATATCGCATAATTACATGCATAGGGTAGGTAGCTTCATCAGCATCTACTCTAATAAAACTCGGGCGTACTCTGGTTAGTAATTTATAGATATTTTCAGCTCCATATTCAAGCCCTTTTAGGTCATAATCATCTTCTAAAATTTTGCTTAGATAACCACAAAATTCTTTCGATGTTCCTGCTTGCATCTCCATTATCAGCGATTGGCTCTCATGAAATGACATACCATTTGCTCTACCTACTGGTTGATAAATATATTCACGTGGTAGATTTGCTTGATATAAGCCATGACCTGCTTCATGAATTGCTCCATATAAGCTACTTAAAAAATTATTTTCATCATAGCGAGTTGTCATTCTGATATCAGATAATGTTCCGCCGCAAAATGGATGCGTTGATCTGTCAAGCCTTGATTGCTCCTTCTCCAAGCCCATTTTCAGCACCATATCGCTACAAATACGAGATTGCAATTCTACGCTGATTTTATTTCTTAGGGATGTTACTGATTCGCTTTTTTGCTTTTCAATTATATTATTAATTAAATTTGGTAAGTTGCTTTTTAGTATTGAAAATACTTGATCAATTTCTTCTAAAGTACGATTTGGGTCATACA
The DNA here is from genome assembly GCA_022702085.1 of Rickettsiaceae bacterium. Classification (GTDB taxonomy): domain Bacteria; phylum Pseudomonadota; class Alphaproteobacteria; order Rickettsiales; family Rickettsiaceae; genus JAKONF01. Next base: position 10,587 of record JAKONF010000197.1, read on the forward strand.
TATCGACCAAAGCTTCATAAGAACTCACCTGCATAACACTAGACCGAGCTAGTGCAATTTCTTTAGTGATTTCAACAACTTCTTCAAGCATTGGCTTTAGGGATGCAAAATCATTTTGCTTTCTAGCAGTTCTCCAAGCAAATTCACATTTATTATTGGCGATAGTTGATCTTACTTGTAAATCTTTACTAATAGCTTTT
>JAKONF010000002.1 GCA_022702085.1 Rickettsiaceae bacterium
TAACTCCAGAAATAATGGTCCAAATAATTGATGATTTAAGGCAAAATAAAACTATAAACTATGGCTCACAGGTAGGTAGAAATGGCTCAAGTCCAAAATAAATTCAATTTCAGCAAAATACTCTTTAAATTACTTTCAATTCTATTGGTAACAAATTTAGCTATTGCCGACGCACATGAAAAAAATGAAAATTTTCAATTTATAGATCAAATGGTGAAATTTGAAAAAAAGAGCAAATCAGGATCTTGCTTTATAGAAATTTTATCACCTGAATTGATATTAAAAGATGATCCAGAACTTGCCAGTAAAATGAATGCGCATCTTGATAATTTTGTTAAAAATTCTCAAATTTGTAATTCAAAAACCAGCAATCGTCATTACAAAACTACTTATGAAATAATAAAATCCTCAGATTCTATCATAGGTATTAAATTTACTACCAAGCATAACGGTAAAATAGTGCATATAGATGCATTAAATTTAAATGTAGAAAATGGTGAGATAATTTCAGTTGAACAAGTATTTAAACCAGTTGATAAAAATTTTATGACTGAAGTAATTAAACTTTCTAAGCATCATCTAACAAAAGCTACTAGTTGGACACAATTTCTAGAAAAAGTTAAGCATAGATCAATACAATATTATATGAATGATTCAACTTGGTACTTAATATTCAATTATGCGATAGATTTAGGTAAAGAACCTTTCACAGTAAAAGTACCAAAATCTTTTTTGAAGTAAAATTTTAAAGTTAAAATTACATGCTAAAACCTCAAGATAAAATATTCACCAATCTCTATGGCAATGAATCATTCGATTTATCTGCAAGCCAGAAGAGAGGTGATTGGGACGATACTGCTAGACTTTTAGCCAAAGGTTCAGAGTGGCTAATCGAAGAAGTGAAAAAATCTGGCCTTAGAGGTAGAGGCGGAGCTGGTTTTTCTACTGGTATGAAATGGTCTTTTATGCCTAAAAATTCGCCTAAGCCCAGTTATTTAGTCGTTAATGCCGATGAATCAGAACCTGGGACTTGTAAAGACCGCGATATTTTGCGTAATGAACCACATAAATTGCTCGAAGGTTGCGTGCTTGCTAGCGTGGCTATTAGAGCTAAAGTTTGTTACATCTATATTAGAGGCGAGTATTACAATGAAGCTTCTAATTTGCAGCAAGCGATAAAAGAAGCCTATGAGAATAAGTTAATTGGCAAAAATGCTTGCGGTTCAGGTTTGGACGTTGATATCTATTTGCACAGAGGCGCTGGTGCTTATATTTGCGGCGAAGAAACAGCGCTACTTGAGAGCCTAGAAGGTAATAAAGGCATGCCTCGCCTTAAGCCACCATTTCCAGCTGGAGCTGGTTTATATGGCTGTCCTACTACTATTAATAACGTTGAATCTATCGCCGTGGTTCCTACTATTCTAAGGCGCGGAGCAGAATGGTTTGCTGCATTAGGTAAGCCAAATAATACTGGCACAAAAATCTTCTGCATCTCTGGACATGTTAATAATCCTTGTAACGTTGAAGAGGAGATGGGTATTCCGCTCAAAGAGCTAATTGAAAAATATGCTGGCGGAGTTAGAGGTGGTTGGGACAACCTCAAAGCAGTAATACCAGGTGGAGCTTCGGTGCCATTAATACCAAAAGCCGTGTGCGAAGAAGTTACCATGGATTTCGATTCGCTGAGAAATGCAGGAAGTGGCCTTGGAACAGGTGGCATTATTGTTATGGATAACTCAACTGACCTTATCTATGCTATTGCTAGGCTCAGTAAATTTTACATGCATGAATCATGCGGTCAATGTACGCCATGTCGTGAGGGAACAGGCTGGATGTGGCGAATGATGATGAGGCTTTGTAGAGGCGAGGCAAAAATCTCAGATATTGATTTATTACTAGATATAACAAAGCAGATAGAAGGGCATACAATCTGCGCACTTGGTGATGCAGCTGCTTGGCCTATTCAAGGTCTAATGAGGCATTTTCGTGATGAAGTTGAAGCTAGAATTATTAAAGGATAATTTTACATTTATAGGAAGTTCAAAAAAATTAGTAACTATAGCTCTTGATCATTATACTGGATTATGTAATTATCAAAAGAAACCTAAAGTTTAATAATATGGTAGTCGTTCCTAGAGAATATTTGATAGCATTACTTAAAGCATGGAAAGAAGATAAAATAACTGCTAATGATGTCATGACAAGTACAGGTTGGGTATATAATGACACCATACCAATTACAGAATGTTGAGCCTTATTCTCAAATATATGGAGAAAAAGGTGCTTTCAAATTATAGTAATAATTTTTACTACAATATATGTTTTTTTGGGAATAATAATTATTTACACATTACTAATATCAAAATAGGTTGAATTTATGAAGCTACTTATAATAGTTTTAATGAGTCTGAGTTTTAATGGTGATAATTTCAACTCAATTGGTATTAGAGAAGCTTTAATAAAACAATATTCAGCAGTGGGAGCTAAAATTCAAACTGATGAGGTAAATATTAAAAAATCAAAAACGGGTAATATTGATACTAAATTTATCAAAGAAAGTTTTTTGAGTAAAATACAAGATTTTGATGAAGTAATGGTTATTGGTTCAGGAATTGACGCTATAGAAGCATTTAAGACCATCTCTTACCATACTGACAAAGCTAAATTTGTCTGGAGCGGTCATCAACTAATTGATGAAGTAAAAAATAATGCACAGATTCTAGATTTTGTTGTGCTACCAACATATGCTCTAAATGAAGAACAAAAGGAAAAAATTAAGCAAAAATCAATTCTAATTCAAACTGAAGGAGTGCCTACCAATACTACTAGAGATGATATCATTAAAGCTTATCAAAAAGCTCTACTAAACAAATCAATTCCTGAATCCAATAATGGTTATATCTTGGTAGTCATGTCAGGTGACGCGCCAGATGAAAGTGGCAAAATTAGTTTTTATAGCGCTGATGAAGCTAA
>JAKONF010000012.1 GCA_022702085.1 Rickettsiaceae bacterium
GAAAGTTCTGCATGATGCCATAAATCACGCTCTGCGGGAGCTAATTTAATATTATCCCAGTCTATCAGAGCGAGCTCGGATTCTGCCTGTAATATGTTATATTGATGACCATCCCCATGGGTTAGGACATACTTAAGCTCAGTAACCTTAAACTTATTTTTAAGCATTACCAAAATACCTAATGCTTGTTTCAGTAATTCATTGTGAGAATTTAGCCTTTGCCACATTGTCTTATTTGCATGAATTATATCATTGGGACGCTTCAATAAATTTTTTATACCCAAAGCATATTCGATATCAAAATCTTCTTTTGGTAATGACAAAAATTGTTCTGTGGGCAGATGATGTAGTTGACTAAAAGTAGTAGCTAATTTATTAGGATTAATATCATTAACGTTATCAGGATGAGCGCCTTCGATAAATTCGTACAGAACAAAAATATAGTTGCCTATTTGATGAGAATATAAATTTTCTTTAGTAACTATAATTTGTGGAATTTTAGGCCGATTATGCTCTTTTATTTTTGCAAAAACTGTAATTAATTGTTTGTATGAATTTAACTGTGCTTCAAGTTGGTGAGAAAAATCATCATTTTTCTGATAAATCTTCAAAAAAGCTTTATATTGATCTTTTAGTATAACGCAGAAAGCAAAGTTAGAACCAGTATTTATATAACTTATTGAATTAACGTCAATGTACCAATATTGCTTTATATAATTGATTATACACACATCAGATAATTGTAACTCTGCTCGCTGCATAATTTTTTCTAATCTAAGATAAATAAATTGTTTGATTTTATGATAGCAGAAAAATTTGCTGTTGCTGCTGTTTCACGCTTGATAGTATATAATAAATGATTAAGATTAAAATTTTCTTCAATGATTACAAAAAATTCAGGAAGATATATTTTCAAAAATAACTGCTCTCTAATGCTAAGTAAAACATGAGATTTATATTCCTCTATATTATCTTGATAGCTTCTTGATAAAAAAACGATACATCATCTGCGCAATATTCTTTTTCAGAAAGCCAATGATCGAAAACTGATATATTTATAAGCATATTTTCTAGATCGATTTAAACTTTCTCCATCCAGCATACCCATAATTTTATATATTTTTTAACTTCTCTTTTATCTAAAGCTCTCATACTCTATTGTTGTTTCCAATCTTATATTTATCGTAAATAATTATGATAATAAAACCGATGACGCTGATCATGCTAGAGGCTGGAATTATTGAAATGCCATATTTGTAAGCTAACGCGCTATATATTGGCACTCCATTCTCTGTTGCTCCATCCCAATACAAACTCATTATTTTACCAATGCTGTTATGGAAGACAGTACCAAAGGCCATGATGATCATGTTAGCTACAGCAGAAGCCATACCACTTAAACGATCACTGGTAAAAGTTGATATTTTGGCGATGATAATGATTTGATATGCACTAAATATACCAATCACTATACAGATGAATTGTAAGCAGCCATTGGCATTTCCAAATATTAACCAAATACAAGCTCCAGATAATACTGATGTTGACAGCAAAGTTATGCCATAATGCGCTCCTGTTTTATCAGCAGCATATGGTAATATTAAAGAGCCAGCACACATTCCTACAAATATCAGGCTGACGATATTTACGGCAGCAGCGCGATCTATATTGTAAACGGTAGTAAAAAAAGAAGTTCCCCAAGCGTCAGCAAAACCTTCCAATAATCCCACTGACAAACCAGCTAACAAACTGATAATAATTATTTTGCTATTTAGTACTACCGCTTTGAGGTCATGTAATATACTTTTATTGATTGTTTTTTCTTCATTATTAGGCAATAATAAAAAAGTTATCACTGCTAATATTATGCCCAAAGTTATTAAGTAGTTACATACATATTCTATACCAAAAAATTTAAGTGATTCTGCTATTGGTCCACCAGAATATACAACTGTTATTAAACCAAAAAATACTGAAAAACCTAGTACGCGCGTGAAACTATCTGGATAAATTATCCGCAATAATTGTAGTGCACCAATAATTGCTGCTGATGAACCAATACCTGTTAAAAACCTACCCATCAATACATAAGTCCATGAATCAGTATATATCATCGGCACTAAACCTATAGCAGTCAAAACTACGCAAGCTGGCAAAACTTTTCTGCTGCCCATTCTACTAATTAACAAGCCAACGGGAATATGTACTGCAATATAACCAATATAATAAACACCAGCAAAAGCGCCAAATTCAGTAGCTCCAACATTAAATTTGTTCATTAGGTCGGGCATTATAATACTAGGCAATACCCGTAAAATATATTGGTAACAATAAAACAAAGTCACGCACAACCATATCATCATATTGATAAGATTCTTCTTTGAAATATTCATAAAAATCCACTTTGAAATTAAGTAAATTTAAGTAATAAAAATAGCCGTGATACCCTAAAATCACTTCTATGCAAAGATATGCGAGAGATCAAAAAATAAATTACTGGACAATAAAACTAGGTTGGAGACTTTTTTTTAGTATTTAAATTAATCATTATAAGTAGGCATAAGAGTATTTTTAAATAATTAAAGATCAACTAGTCTTAAGAATTACTCAAAAAAAATAAGCCACTTCTATTATTTTATCAATAGTTTCTGCATAACTAAACCACCTTGATTTAATGGTAGCGAGAGAGGGACTTGAACCCCCGACCCACGGATTATGATTCCGTTGCTCTAACCAGCTGAGCTACCTCGCCAGTAGGTATTTTTATGTTAACGTTTAGAGAACTGGAAGTTCTTACGAGCTTTAGGTTGACCATATTTTTTACGTTCAACAACTCTAGAGTCCCTAGTTAAAAATCCACCTTGACGCAATACCAAATGCATATCATCTGATAAAAGTGTATTTAAAGCTCTTGCCAAGCCATGTTGAATAGCTCCGGCTTGACCTGATGAGCCACCGCCCTTGACAGTACATACAATATCATAAATATTATCTGTTTTGGTAGCAAATAATGGAGCAAAAATTAATCTCAAATGGGATTCACGGGTAAAATATTCCTTACCAACTTTTTTATTAACTGTGATATTGCCATTGCCGGCTTTAATCCAAACTCTTGCTATAGCATTTTTTCTTCTACCAGTACCATATGATTGAAGTGCATTATTAGGATTATTTGATAATTTAGCTTTTTTAATTATAGTGCCCTGATCAACAGAATGATTATTCAATATTGATTCAATATCTTTTAAGTCACTAATCTTGATTGACTCTACTTTTCCCTGAGATTTGATCCTAATTTCAGGAGTTTTAGGTTGAGCAATAATTTTTGATTCAGAAGATTTTTTTGGCTTATTGTCCATTTTAGGATTCATAATTATCGCTTCTTATTTTTAGAATTTTTTATTGCAAAATTGTGTTCAGCAGGTATCTGACCAGCATGAGGATGTTCGCTACCAGTGTATAGATATAAGTGACCTAATTGGGTGCGAGATAATACATTTGGTGTCATCATCCTTTTCACCGCCATCTTTAAAACTCTTTCTGGATGTTTACCAGCTAGAACTTTACCAGCTGTAGTTTCCTTAATACCTCCAGGAAAACCTGTATGACGATAATATATCTTCCCATTTTTAAGATTAGCTTTTTTACCAGTTAAAGCAATCTTATCTGCATTTATTACAATTACATAATCTCCACAATCCATATGAGGAGTAAATGTTGGTTTATCTTTTCCACGTAAAATGTTGGCTATTTCACTTGCTAATCTACCTAAAACTAGATCTGTAGCATCAATAATCCGCCATTTTTTTACAATGTCAGAAGGCCTAGCAGAGTAAGTACGAGTAGTAAATGGTTTAATAAGCTGAGTAGACACTTTGGGTAATATGATTAAATAAATTTTGTCTATCTAAATAACAGTTTGATATGCTCTCTGTCAAGCGAAATTGTTTAATTTCTGAAATTAAACCATATAAACTAATTCAACTGATTATTTAAATTTTAATCTATTTGAACCAAATAATTATTATATTAATGTACAAATATTCAACAATTTTGATACGCTGATTGTAAATAAAGTGATAAAAATAAATTAATATATTAGTGATTGGTAATATATTTCTTATAATTTATTATATCAATTTATCATTATAATATCATGAGTAAAAGAGAACAACAGGATAAAACTGGATCTCAAAATAGTAAATTCAGAATAGTAAAACTCTTTGATGTAATAAAAGATGTGGTTAAAAACCCTGGTAAATTTCCTTCAAAAATAGCAGAAGATGCTCTGAAAGAATATGCTTCAAAAGAATTTAAGCATAATAGTACTACAAATCATGATAAAAAACCTCAGACTCCATCAATCTCAAATAAATCTTTTGCAGATCAAGATATAGATGAATGGATGTCTGAGGCTCCTACATCCAAAAATACAGTTAAAGATGTTAAGTCTAATAATTATAGTGTTTTGAAGTCTATCGCTGATACGACAAAAGATATTATTAAACATCCTTCATCAATAATCAAGAATCCGATTGAAGCCGCAAAAGATTTTGATCCAATAATTTTTAAGATGCACGCTAAAAAGCATCCAATTAAAACTGCAGCATTATTGGCAGTTGGAGGCTTAGCAGTGGGAACTGCAGTAACAGTAGCAGTGCTTGCTGCTCCTGCTGCTATTGCAATAGGTGGAGTTGGCGCAGTTGTTGTAGGAGCAGCTGCAGTAGCAGCGGGTTCTGTAGCTATAAAAGTTACTGCCGATAAACTATCGGTTGATGGTCAAAATACTATCAATAATTTAAATAGTGATGAAAAAAAGGCCTATGATCAAAAAGTAAATTCTACATGGGATAAGAAAATAGATGCTGCATCAATAAAAAATGAAAAAGAAAAAGCAGCAAAGCAACGTAATGCAGAAAAGATTGCCAAGATAAAGATAGCCGTTACCGATATCAAAAATAAATTCAAGTTTACAGAACAAAAAATCAATAATTTTAGCGAAAAGCCGACCATCTCTGTGCACCCTGATGATACTCCAAAGCAATCAACTCAGCCAAGTAGAAAACAATCTTTTCATCTTTAGAATTAATAGATTAATTTTCCACCAATTCTGATTTGTCAATTTCTTTAACTTTATTATGATTAGTGAAATTAAAAATCAAATTATCTTGAGCTACTTGATATTTTATTTCAACTCTGCCACCTTTCCTCAATTTACCGAATAAAATTTCATCTGCTATTTTTTGTTTTAATTCTGTATTGATCACTCTATGTAATGTTCTGGCACCTTTGCCTTCAGCAGAACATACTTTAGCTATATAATCTTTGACTGTTTTGTCTATTTCTATTTGTACTTTTTTATCTGATAATTTACTCTTAAGTTCTTCGATATCTTTATCTATAATTAAATCAATTACTTGCTCACTCAAAGGATTAAAAACAATAACGCTGTCGAGCCTGCTGATGAATTCTTCGCTAAAGACTCTGCTTACAGCTTCTTTATGAGTATTAAATTTCCTATTATCTTGATTGCCAAAACCTATTGAATTTTTCGAGTTTTCCTGGCTACCAAGATTAGTGGTTAAAATCACGATAGTATGCATAAAATTAACTGATTTACCAGTGCTGTCAGTTAACTTTCCCTCATCCATTACTTGCAATAATAAATTATAAATATCTGCATGTGCTTTTTCAATTTCATCCAATAGTACCACTGAGTACGGATATTTATCGACTTCTTCCGTTAATAGTCCTCCTTGATCAAAACCAATATAACCTGGTGGGCTTCCTATTAATCTTGATATTGAATGACTCTCGGAATATTCTGACATATCAAATTTTATAAGTTCCATTCCACAATATTTAGCCAACTGCTTGGCAAGTTCTGTTTTACCAACGCCAGTTTCGCCAGCAAACAAATAACAGCCTGTGGGACTAAAACCTTTTTTAAGACCAGCTCTAGATAATTTGATGCTAGCACATAGTTTAGCTGCTGCCTCATCTTGTCCAAAAACATTATTCTTTAAATTATTCTCTAGCTGCTGTAGTTTCTTAACATCATCCAAAGCTATATTGATATTAGGAATATTAGCAATAGAGGCAACCAACATTTCTATGTCTTTGGTGGTTACTACAGGTAATTTTGCATTCATACTATTAGAATTTGCAATGCTTCTTCGCGCCCCTGCTTCATCTATTAAATCTATAGCTTTATCAGGTAAGTGACGGTCATTGATATAACGCTGCGAAAGAGTGACGGCTGCAGACAAAGTTGAGTCATGATATTTAACTTTATGATGTTGCTCATAATAACCTTTAAGTCCTTTTAGGATCTCTATCGTAGTTGCTTCATCTGGTTCAGCTACTACAACCCTCTGAAATCTACGCACCAAGGCCATGTCTTTTTCAAAATGGTTGTGATATTCTTTAAAAGTTGTTGAACCTATACATCTTATCTCTCCTTTAGCAAAAGCAGGTTTCAATAAATTACTAGCATCCAGTGAGCCTGTAGCAGTAGAGCCAGCACCAATAATGGTATGAATCTCATCGATAAATAAAATAGCATCAGTTCTTGCTTTGATTTCTGAAATGATTTTTTTCATTCTATCTTCAAAATCTCCACGGTATTTGGTACCTGAAACTAAGCTCCCAATATCCAACATGTAAATTGTGGAATTTTGCAGTATTTTAGGTACGTCTCCATTAACTATTCTAAGTGCTAAGCCTTCAGCTATCGCAGTTTTTCCAACTCCAGGTTCACCTACTAATAAAGCGTTATTTTTGCGCCTTCTAGATAAAATTTCTATGGTACGTTGGATTTCATTCTGCCTACCAATTAAACAATCAATACCACCTTTTTGGGCATTTACATTTAAATTTACGCAATGAGTTTCTAATGCTGAAACTTGCTGCTCATTTTGAGGTTTAGGGTTGTTTTTATTAAGTTCCGAGCCATTTGATTGATTTTGTCTATTCTCTCTGTTTTCAGTAATAGATCTATCAAATGCAAAATTTACTTGATTATTGATATCTGGTTGGTTTCTAGTTAAAAAATATAATATATCTTGACGTGATAAATTAATTATTTTTAAGCAATTAACAGCAAATGATTCATATTCAAAAAAGAATTCAGCAAGCACATGTAAGCCATTTACTTTGTTATTTTCATTATTGGCTTCACTATAAATTGCAGCTCTCTGAATGATTCTTTGAAATCCCACAGTAGGTTTTGGTTGTCCATCTTTATTGGTCGCCAATTCTTTTAAATTGTTTTCAAGGTAATTAACTAACTTATGTGATAGAGTTTCTATATCAATTTTTTTGTTTTTGAAAATTTTTTTCGCGTCCGTGTCTTCCAGTAAAGCTAATAATAAATGCTCATATGTAGCATACTGGTGATTATATCTCTTAGCGATATTTAAAGCTCTCTGTAAAGTAGCTGTGAGGTTTTTAGATAACATAGTCCTCTCATTGGATAATTTCGCCTAATAAATTATTTTATTTGGCATTAGTTATTATTCTTAAAGGATACTATTTTTATTACTTATGTTTAAACAATTTCATGTTTAATTAACTAATAAATTATTTCTATTTCTGTAATAATGTCCCATATTAAGTTATATTTAAAATTAATTTATGATCTTAATATTAAAGTTTGATCAGTATTAAAACTAAATTTACTAGATTGCTTTCATTTATTTTGTTAAATTTAATATCAATTAATCTTGGATTTATATGAAAAAAACTTTTTATCTACCTTTAGGTATTTTAATACTCATACTGGTCTACACTATATATAGTCAAAATGTGAAAATACACGATGGACGTGAATATGTAAGCAAGGTCATCATATACAGCAAAGATAAGTGTAAATATTGCGTTGATGCTAAAAATTTTTTTATCTTTAAAGATACACCTTATATAGATATCGATATTACTTGGGATAAAGAACTACATCAGAAACTTTCTCAAGAAACAGGACAAACCACTGTTCCCTATATATTTATCAATAGTAAATTTATTGGTGGTTATCAACAGTTAATAGACTTGGAAAAGAATAAAAAACTAGAAGCAATGTTAAACTAAAGTTTTGAAATTTTTTACTAAATAAAAACAAACTTTTAGATTTAATTTTAAAAATCTATTCTAAGCTTATGCAAAGCATATAAAGCTCCCATAATGAGCTTTACTCAACCTAATTCATATATTATTACCAACTACCATAGACCCAGTAATATAATACTGATGCATATTTGATGCAGTTTATAGTGTTTTCTGTGATAAAACATTAGTTTGAAATGCACATTGAAATACTCAAGTTGCGATCAACATTTGATTTGTTATAATTATTTCGAATCAAATGGATTTGCTGTAAGTTTTCGATTGACTTTATGCAATAATCCTGAGATTAATTCTAAAATATAATTAAGAGGTTATATCATGGCTAAAGTAAAAAATAATAATGCGAAAAACAAAAATATGAATAAAGGTGAATTTGTTTCACTCATAGCTCAAACAGGAAAAATTTCTAAAGTTGAGGCTGAAAGAGCAGTAAACTTATTCTTAGAATGCGTAAGTAGTACATTGAAAAGTGGACAAGGTATTACAATACCTGGTTTTGGTTCATATACTGTACAAAAAAGAGAAGCCAGAGAGGGGCGTAATCCTAAGACTGGTGAAAAAATGAAAATTAACGCTTACAAACAACCTGTATTTAAAGCAGGCTCAAAATTGAAAGAAGGTTGTAATTAACTTAATTTCAATAATCGAGCAGTGCAAAACCATGATAATAGTCTTTTGACATTTCATGGTTTCTTTATTTTAGAATTTTGATCTATAAGTAAGTTTTCTTTTTTAACAAACTACACAAACAATTACTAAAATCCAAATTGGAGATATTTTTGATGGCTTATGTTCCAATAGTTATTGAACAAACTCCTCGCGGCGAACGTTCTTACGATATTTATTCTAGATTACTTAAAGAAAGAATTATTTTTGTCAGCGGCGAAATTGAAGATCACATGGCGAACTTAATAGTTGCTCAGTTACTTTTCTTAGAATCAGAAAGTTTAGAGAAAGACATATATATGTATATCAATTCACCTGGCGGTGCGGTAACTGCTGGACTGGCTATTTATGATACAATGCAATATATAAAGCCTAAAATTGCTACTCTTTGTATTGGTCAAGCAGCTTCTGCTGGCTCTTTAATTTTAACTGCAGGTTCACCCGGCATGCGATATTCCTTACCTAATAGTAGAGTTATGTTGCATCAACCAAGTGGTGGTTATAGAGGTCAAGCTACGGATATAGAAATTCATGCTAGAGAAATTCTAAAAGTTAGAAAAATACTTAATGATATTTACGTAAAACATACTGGACAAAAATTATCTACTATCGAAACAAGTATGGAAAGAGATAACTTCATGGACCCAGAAACCGCTAAAAATTTTGGACTTATTGATCACATAATTTCTAACCGAAGTTTATTATCAGCTCAAAAATAGTTTTTAACCTTGGCATAAATGGATTAGGCTCATCTTTTACTAAAAAAGTAGTTTACAGATGAATAATTAATAGTTACATATTTTATATTAAATTATAAACATTATATAAACACAATGACTGATAAAGAAAATGATAAAAAAGTTCTACACTGCTCATTTTGCGGCAAAAATCAATTTGAAGTTAAGAAATTGATCGCGGGACCATCAGTTTTTGTTTGCGATGAATGTATCAATCTTTGCTTAGATATTATTAAAGAAGAAAGCAAGATTGACAGTAAAAAAATTAATTCAACTATTCCATCACCTAAGCAAATTTACCAATCTTTAAATGAATATGTAATAGGTCAAGAAAAAGCAAAAAAGATTCTTTCCGTAGCTGTCTACAATCATTACAAACGCATAGAATATCTAGAGCAAGGCGAAAATGAGGTAGAACTCACCAAGTCAAATATCCTGCTTATTGGCTCAACTGGGTCTGGCAAAACTTTATTAGCACAAACATTGGCTAAGATTCTTGATGTACCATTTACCATGGCAGATGCAACTTCTCTTACTGAAGCTGGTTACGTTGGAGAAGACGTAGAAAATATTTTGCTAAGATTATTGCAAGCTGCTGATTTCAATATCAATAAGGCACAAAAAGGTATTATTTATATTGATGAAGTTGACAAGATAGCCAGAAAATCTGAAAATCCATCTATAACCCGCGATGTATCTGGCGAAGGAGTTCAGCAAGCTTTACTTAAAATTATGGAAGGAACAGTTGCTTCTGTGCCGCCACAAGGTGGCCGTAAACATCCACAGCAAGATTTTTTGCAAATTGACACTACCAATATTTTGTTTATTTGTGGTGGTGCATTTATGGGGATAGAAAAGATTATTTCAAATAGAGTGACACAAAGTTCAATCGGTTTTGCTGCCAATGTACAAAATCCCAAAGACATTAGACATGACGATATTCTTAAAAATCTGGAAGTAGAAGATTTAGTTAAATTTGGCATGATACCAGAATTTATTGGACGTTTGCCAGTGGTTACTACCTTAAATGAACTGGATAGAGATACGTTAATTACTATTCTAACTAAACCTAAAAATGCACTTGTTAAACAATATCAGACGCTATTTGAACTAAATAACGTTGGATTACATATTGATGATGAGGCATTAGAAGCTATCGCTGACAAGGCACTAGAGCGAAAAACTGGAGCTAGAGGACTTAGAGCAATCATTGAAAATCTTTTGCTAGATACCATGTATAATATTACTGATCTAAAAAAGATGCAAGTATGTATAGATAAGGAAGTGATTGCAGGTAAAATTGAGCCAACAATTAAACCTAAATCATCTAGTAAGTCACTAAAGAAGCGTTTAGCTGTTTGAGATATGGACAATACAAGAAATCGTCAAAAACAAAAATTTCTTGATGATTTTTTTAGGTGTAAGCAGTATAAAATACATCCTCTAACTGCTGATGCTTCTTTTCGCACATATGATCGTATTATTAGTAATGATGATACTCTAATCCTCATGGACTCTCCTACTGAATATTATACTTTGAGTAAATTTACTAAAATTGCTACTTTTTTGTATAATCACAATTTTTCAGTTCCTCAGTTGTTTAAAGCAGATCATGATCTAGGATTGTTGTTACTTGAAGATTTTGGCTCCATTAGCGTCAATAGTCATTTAAAGAAAATAAATTCCGATGAAAAATTCAAAATCTATCAATTGATGATAGATCTTTTATGTGAGTTGCAACAATTATCACCCCCAAATAATTGGCCTACATATAGCTTACAATTATTACAAGATGAACTTGCGGTATATGTGGACTGGTACTTAATAGATCATAAAATTTTAACAGAGCGTGATAAAGCTGAGATATATGAGATATGGAAGGCAATATTAAATCAACTACCTGATCTAGGCGGTTATTTAATACATAGAGATTATCATGTAGATAATTTAATGATGTTATCAAGAGATAGAACTAAAGCAATAGGATTACTAGATTTTCAAGATGCGATGATTGGTTCACCTTTGTATGATGTAGCATCACTGCTTGAAGATGCTCGCATAGATGTATGTAATAGTTTTGCTGATAGATGCTTAGGGTACTATTTACAGAAAAACAATTTCAACAAAGAAGAAGCGCTTCTAGCTTATACTATTTTATGCGCGCAAAGAAATAGTCGAGTACTTGGAGTTTTTATGCGTAAATATAAAAGAGATAATCAGAGTAATTTTTTACAATACATTCCTAGAGTTGAGGATTATTTAAAAAATAATTTAAAACATCCAATATTTAAAAATTTAAATAATTGGTTGCAAAATAGATCAGTACAATAAAAGATTATGGCTAAAACTAGTATTGACACTATTATGATTTTTGCTGCTGGTAGAGGCAGTAGAATGTCGTCTTTAACCGATAATAAACCGAAAACATTATTAGAAATATCTAATAAACCTATTTTATACCACATTTTAGAATTAATAAATACTTATCAGTTTAAAAGAATTATCATCAATACTCATTACTTGAGCAAGCAAATTGAGCAAGCAGTAGCCAAGTTTAAATCATCGCGCTTCGTAAGTGCAGAGATAATTCTTATTAATCAAGATGAAATGCTTGAAAATGGCGGAGCGGTAAAGAATGCTGCTGACTACTTTAATGATAAGCCAATTTTTACCATCAATGGTGATGTTATAATCAAAGCTAAGCAAAATGTGTTTGATATAATGCAAGCATCTTGGCAACCAGAATATATGGATTTTTTATTACTTCTGCAGGATACAGAAAAAGCTGTAGGATATAAAGGCCGTGGAGACTTTGAAATTGATGAGAGTAGAAGACTTAGTAGGCCAGTGCAAAATCATGATTATAAATTTATGTATACAGGTCTCAATATCTTGAAGCCTGATTTAATTAAATTAAATCAACAAAAAAAGTTTTCGCTGCTAGATTATTATATAAATCCTGACAGCAGACTATATGGTGAATTGCTTTCAGAGAGTAGATGGTATCATGCTAACAGACCACAAGATTTAATAGCTATTGAAGAAGGGTTAAAAGCTTGGAGCTGAATATTTACTACTTTTTACTTAGTTGACCAATCAACTCATATAACTGTATCTCCATTCTCAAGGAATTATCAAATATTTTATATGCTTCAAATGCTTTAAATCTAGCCATTTCAGGATTAGCGCGAGCCCATTCAATATGATCTTTTATTTCATTGAATATTTGTTCATAATTACCCAAAGAATTGAAATAAAGAACACTATCACCAAAAATTTTGCGAATAAATGGATGATCATCGGCAATGATTAGCGCGCCACTAGCAGCAGCTTCAGAAATTCTATTTGTAGGAATACCTTCTAGCATATGCTCAAGATTATGAGTAACGAGGGCAATATTATGTTTTTGTTGCACTTTCACTATACTATCAATTGAATTTCCATAATTTTCTAGGGGACCTTTGTAAGCATCACCCATGAAACTTAGATGATCACTCATACCGTAAGCAACCAATAAGTTGTTATCACCCAATTTTTTAAGTGCTTGCTTCATACGGAGCGATCCTCTAACGCATCCCCATAAACTTCCGGTTATCACAGCCCTATCAAAATGCATAGGTTTAGAATATTCAAGATGATGTTGAGCGATATATACTGGGATAACATTTTTAGTTTTAGAATTTTTACTATTCTTTGCAATATCAAGTAGATCGTTACTTCCATGCACAAAACTATATAAATCAGCATAAGCATCATAGTCTGCTAAATGCTGCCATTTACTTTTAAATTTACCGTTTACCTCGTATAAACTATCTCTAGGCATATTTAAGTACGTAACGTTATAACCTTGTGGTAAAATGTTTACATGGTGAGTGAGTGCTAGATTGAATTTTGGTCTGTAAATAAGATTGATTAGGCTAGTAGCTGTTGTATATAAATGTCTGGTTAACCAAAAATGAGTTAGTGATTCTGAAAAGCTTACGCCGCAATAATTAATGTTTCTGGCTTTCGCTGCTAGCTTAAGCCTATCGTAGATCATTTTCTCACCAATACGTTCACTTACAGTATAGAAAGATATTTTTTGACTAAATGATTTTCTGGTGACTAATTTAAGCCAAAACTTATCTGAGAAATCAAAATCTAATAATATTACTATAAATATGCTAAACACATATATTGTCAAAAGCTTAATAAAATTAGCCAGATTAAAAATCTTTCTAATACTAAAATTTTTGACTAAATATAAAATTAAAATTTTTATGTATGGATACATTTTAGTTATTAAAAAAATTCAAAATTAGATGATAGTGCATGCTTCATCAAATTCTAAGCGAGGACTTTTTGGATATTCATTTCTCCCTTCCCTATATCCTATGTTACAAAGGAAATTTACTTTGTAATCAGTACCTGCTAAAAATTGCTCATTGATAGCATTAGCATCAAATCCAGACATTGGGCCGCAAGCAAGGTTATGCGATCTTGCTATCATCATAAAATATGCCGCTTGTAAAGTAGAGTTGCGCATGGCATTGCTTGCTATAATTTCTGGGTCTGAAGAAAAATAATCTTTCATACCAATGTTATGAGGAAACAATTTTGGTAATAATTCATAAAATTTCATGTCATAAGCAAAAATCACTGTCACCGGACAAGCTCTAATTCTTTCAGCGTTAGCATCCATTGCGCATTTTGCTAATTTCTCTCTCTGTTCCTGACTAGTTACGAAGATGATTCTCAAAGGACAACAATTAGCAGAAGTTGGTCCTAACTTCATAGTATCGTAGATTTGTTTTACTAACTCTTGAGATACTTCTTTTTGGGAAAATTTATAACATGTTCTGTCGTTAAATACTTCTTCAACTGTTCTCATTTCATTTACTCCAATATTATTGCTTTAATGATTGATAGATATTCGATTATTCATGTTCTTCTTTTTTAGATTCATCAGGCACATTGTTATGTATTTCATTAGATGTATCACCATCTTCGCTACGGATATTGTCAGGAATGTTGTTGTGGATATCATTAGGGAGATTATTATTGGGCTCGTCCTCTTCACTTAAACTGAGGATATTAGCATTACCGATTAATATACTATCTTTAGAAAATTCTAAATCAAATTGTGCATGCGGAGAGTTGTTATTAATATCATTATAATCTGCTTCTTCTTCATGTTCTTCATCTGATTTTGGCTTCTGCATCGCCATGCTAACAGCGATTATTTTTTTTACTGTATCTTTCGAGAGAAAAAATTGCTCAGGTAAAAACCGGTCAACAATTTTGGCGTAATCACTGATAAATATTTTAAACTTGCCTCCTAAAAATAGATTATTTTTTAATTTTGCATCTCCTTGCATAGTTATTTTATCTTGATCTAAATCTATAGTTAATTGATTTAACACAATATCTCTATCATAACTATTTTGATGATTATTTTGCTCTGATTCGCTTTGTTTTGACCTAGTTACTAAATTGAATGTTATATTTGCTTTATTCAATTTATCAGCATCGGTTTCGCTAATATAATCCCCTTGAAATTGCACTAAACTTTCATTGGTAAGCATTGCCAAGTTTTTTATTATGAGCAACCTAATATTATCTAAGTGAAAAATTTTATTCTTTTTACTAAAAAATTCTAATTTTTGAGGAGCTAGAGATAGCGATTTCAATAAATCTATAGCATTGTCTGATGATTTTATCTCATATAATGGTTTCATCAATTTGAAGTGAGCCAATATTTCTTCATCAGAATTTACATGATATTTCTCTATACTGTTACTAGAACTTGATTCAATCATGAATCTCTGTCCTAAAGATGATGTTACTGTCTTGAAGCCAAGATC
>JAKONF010000039.1 GCA_022702085.1 Rickettsiaceae bacterium
TAAATATTCGCATATCAAGCAGTGATTTAAAGCGCATTAAACAAAAAGCAGCTTTTGAAGGCTTACCTTATCAAACGCTTATTGCAAGTGTGTTACATAAATATTCAGCTGGACATTAAATTCTCAAGATTTATATAGTACATTTTAATCTGTGCGTGTAGCTTTGTACTGAGTTTGTACATAAATTTTTGCTGCCGAATGTGCTGCTTGTTGCTGTTTTTGTTCTCTCTGTATGTACAATTATAGTCTACTTTGGGCGTACTAATTATCTTCTAAAGTTTTTCCCTAAGAAATAATCATGATTAAGCTTAACTTCCAAATATGAGTAATGCATAATGTAAGGACATAGTAGACTGATAGTATGGATAATAAATGTTTAGCACAAATTTGCATAACACTTAAAATCTTTAGAGCTAGCTTCTATCGGTATTTAGCACTGTAAGTCCACGATAGCTTCTACAAATAGGTAGGTGAATGCATAACAAACTATGTCTTAGTCTAGGACTTTTTCCAAAAAGAACTAGGGCACATTGCTTCCTGCAACTTATAACTATTATTCTTTAGTTAAAATATCTATCTCGCTCAATAATATTTCCATACAAATCTATTCTTTGTGTCGCCTACACAAGCAGTAAAAGATAAAGCATACATAATAGAATGATGCTTAATTTTGTGTTGGCAAGAAACAGCTGAGTAGGGGGTGGCATGAATGGGCATCAGCCCCCTACTGGTAAATACCGCTGCCAGGATACCAATAGTAAATTGTTAATTAAAAAAGGTGCAAGCAATATGATAAGCCAAATTCACTTTTTTGGCAAAGTGCGCACTTAAACGTTGACAAATGTCAACGTGCGTTCAATGATAAATTAAAGAATAAAAATTACGATAAAAAACATGAAGTTATTGGGCATTATTGATTTAGCTAAAAGATGGAATTACACCAGACAAGGAGTACATCAAAAAATGCAGACGGATAAAGATTTTCCCAAGCCGATAGCTACGATAAATAATGCCACTTTGGTGTTTAGCGAATACCAAAATCTATTCAAGTGTACTCTATTTATACACAAAATAACTTTCTCCGCTTCTAAAAATACAAAGAAAGTATAAAAGGTATTTAAAAAAACAATATATGATTTACAGCGAAATTGTGTTATTGATCTAATTGTTGTCCCAATAACTCTGGTGCATTCCCTTTAAGAAAATCATTACAAACTACTATAAAACTATTATCGAGAAAATTAGTATGTTGGCTTTGGGTATTTAAATCTTCACAATATTTTATAAAATCAGTAATATGTTTATATTGATCCGAGATAGGTATAGGGTTTTCCGGTTGTTTTATATTACTATAATTTTTTTCTGAAGGACTAATACCATCAGACGCTTTTTTTGGAGTAGATAAATCATAATTCTTAAGTTTGTTGTCGTTTACTTGACGTCGCATGACACTAACTCCACCAATAGTAGTCCCTACAACAGTTGTTGCTCCCAATACCGAAGCTACTCCACCTGAAAGTATAAGACCTACAAATCCAACAGTAGCAGAAGTTAAAACAGCTGTAAAGGAAACTGTAGCTATTGCTCCGTTAGAGGAAATAGATTCGGTAAATTCTCTTACCTCTCCATAATCAGTACCATTAAGACCACCTTCACCACCTTTGCCATCTTCGCCATTTATGTTTTTATTGTATTTCATCACTGTTAATGAACATTTAGGCCAGATGTTGATTTCTCCTGGACTACCTGTTTTTCCTCCTACTCCTCCTCTACCACCATTTCCACCAACACCTCCTACTCCTCCCTCACTTAAAAATACTTTTTCTTTGATATCAGTCAATCCACCATGTATAGTACTTTTTAATTCTGAAGAGATTTCTTTAAGCATAGTAGGTGATCCATTTTTCGTACTGTATGTACCTTTCGAACCATCACCACCATCTTGACCACGTCCACCATTGCCACCATTGACATTAAAAGTTATATTGTTCATATTATTGCATGACTTATATAACCCCAAGAAATTTCCACCATGGCCTCCTGGATTACCTGGCAGCCCATCTATCCCTGGATTACCTTTTAATCCGTCAAGATTTTCTTGTGTACCATCTCGTGGCAATCCACTTGTGGCTTTAGATGGATTATGAGGACTACCTTCTTTACCTCTGAGATCTATGGTTATTTCATTATTAATTTTCCAATGTGGAGCAATAAGCGTAATATTTACTCCATGTAATTTAATATTATCTAAATTCTCTTCCAAAAATATTGTATTAAAAACGCAAATTTTTATTTCTTTTAAATTCTGTATATTTTGATCTTCTAATACATTTACTATTTGATTCGTATTAACTATATATCCTTTTACCTCTAGAACACCATTATGATTCTTCCTAAAATCATTAGCATTACTCTTAATTTCCATTACTTCTTTTAAATTATTTTTAGTCTCCTCTAATTTCACTCCCCAGCTTCCTGAGTCTACTGTTATTGAGTTTTTGATTT
>JAKONF010000054.1 GCA_022702085.1 Rickettsiaceae bacterium
TCTCAACTAGTTCAAATTTTCTTTGTGATAAAATAATTGAATGTAATTCTTCAGCTTTTTCCTTAGAGATATTATTATTCATTTTACTTTTCAGTTCTTTAAAGCGCATTTTATGAGCTGACTGCAATAAGGCATCTCGTTCAACAATAAGCACTGATTTAACATCAAAAATTACCAAAGTATTTTCATCGGCTTCTTTGATTAACTCTTCAAGAGCAGTAAGATCTTGACTTTCTATTACGTTATACATGTTTTTCATCTCTGATTTGTGGCCATAAGTTGTATTAATAGTCACCATCAAAAGAGTGATGATTAATAGAATCATTTTTTTTATCATAAAATTATTTTGATTTACTAAGTAATCATTTTAATAGCTATACAATTTTTAATCAATATTGAGTTTAGCTAATTCTTTGGAAGCTTTGGCGTAACTAATTCTTTTTTTAGCTAAATCCTCATATATTTTTAGGGATAATTTTTTATTATGAATACTTTGAATTATATCTTTTATTTCTCTATAAATACCACCAAGAATATTCCATTTTGAGGCTGATTTATAGCCTTGCCAATTACCAAATTTTTTATTCATATCCCTAGCTATTTCCTCTAAGTAAAGATTTGCATTTTTGATAATCTCTGGATCTTTAATATTAATGATCGCGTTTTTAACATATTCTTTAGAGAGCAGACTGAAGCCATCAAATTGTGCAATAGTTTGCAAAGCAGCAATAGCTATCTTTTTATTCTTAGCACCAAGCTCCTCTACTTTTAGTAAACACGTTTCCCATTGCCTCCAAGCCCTAACAAAATCAAGACCTGGGTTTTTAATATTCTGAATACCAACTAATTTATGTAGGTAGTTCGGTGGCGTGTGATCTAAAATTATTTTTATCATATCATCTGCGTTACTATCTTTCAGATCAATAATAATAATTTTACGTGTAAATAATCTAGTTAAAACATCTTTTATTTCTACCAGAGATATTTGATTACTCTGTACTTGCTCTATTAATTTTGAGTAAATAGCAAAATCTTCATTGATTCGGTTTATAAATTTATCATTTTCTGCTGATTGCTTATTTGAATCGCTTACTACTCCATTTTTGATGATATTAGTTCGCGCAGTCCTATCGTTCTCATCCATACAAATGTGGAGATCTTTACAAATATGCTTGATCTTGATCAATAAATCTGGCTGCTTGATATCTACAAATATATTTTTTAAATATTCCCGCCAAGATTTTTCAATATAAGTCTTCATGCCGCTTAAATTAGTACCGATCAAAAAATGATAACTTGCAGCAAGCCTACGAGCTATCAGATTTGCAAATGTTTTAGATCTACTACCACGGTCAGCACGATTATTGACAATGGTTGAGATTATCACTCCAGGATTTTGTGCTTGATCAAAATTCTTAAATCCCAGCCTTTGCCAGTTATTTAAGCAGCCTAGTTCTTCATTGGCAGACATACCATTAATAAACTGTAAAGTTTTGTTTTGTAGAGTACATGGCATAAAAGCTTTGAGCGCTCCAATATCTGGTATTACGCGCGCACTCATCGTAGCAAATGCTGTATTTTCATCAATGCCAAGTGTTTTTGCTAATTTATTAACTAAAGCTAAATTTGCTTCATGTTCATAATAAGGAAATTGCGCCAATAAATCATCAGTATATAGTTCATGCCAATCTACAGCTTCTAATTTTGCACATTTGAGCTTAGCACTTTCTTGCAAAATTGGTAACATTTGCTGCTCACTAGTGATAACATGCCCACTAGGCCTTATAAAGCTTGCAATAGTATCAGCTACGTCCCAACCAGAGGGACCTTGAACATCTTCATGGTCTGGATGGGCGTTGGTTATGGTTGACAAATCATCAATCATCCATTCATTTTGCATGATTTTAACATATTCATCTCTAAGTGCCATGCATTCCCATAAAAGTACCTTAGCACCGTAATTTCTAGCAAAATGGGTTATGCTAAGTTGTTCATTAATCGTTGCATGTTTATATGGCCTAATTATAGGCATTTCATAAGCCTTACCGGTAGAATCAGCAACTACTATTGCTGGTTCGCAGCCGGTGGTTTTAGAAACAATTTTTTCACCTAAAATGCCAAGCATTGCGCATTTAAGTCTCTCTGTACCAGTTTTACCACGCGTTCCCCAACCTCCAATTACCAAAGGTATTTTATTGCGATCTTTACGTTGTCTTTTGAAATACACTTTATGATACCAAATTCCTAAAATAGCTATTAAAATGATAAATAGGAATAATGGAGCTAAAGTTTCTTCATGCGGAGTTAAAAAATAATCAAATAAACGACAATTGGTGAACAGAGAAAAAACCGCCAAATTGAGAAAATAACCGCTATTTTGTTCATTTTTTAGCTCTTTCTCATAGCTTTTAAAATTACTACTCACGCCTATTTCTTCTAGTTTTTTTATGTAACTATTTTTCTCGCCGTAATTTCCTTCTTGCCAGTTTCTTAAATTTGCAATATCTCTAAATTTTAACGCAATTGCTAAACTTGTATAGATTCTAGCTAAAAAAGAACTAGGCGGGAAGATAGTAGTTATGCCGAAGGCTGAATAAACATTAGCTTCTTTACCTTTGTTTAAAGCATAAAGATAATAGTCTAGTAAGGGCAAAAATGGCCGATGACTCTGCTCTTCTGTAATAAATAAAGGTTCTCCAGGAACTTGAGTTTTGCTAAGTTCTGACATAGAAGATACTGCTATGTTATTTTCGCTGTAAATTCTACCGGTAGTATGACTAAAATTTTGCCTTTTATCTGGATTTGCTGAAAATATTTCATGTAAAAACCTCCATAACCTGAAGCCTTTTTTAATGCCTTTGATAACGTAATAACTACCATCTTTATAGGCAAATTGTAGATCAAAATTATTTTTGGCGACAATAGCGATTATCCTACCAAAAATTTCCAGAGATAATTCGTTTATCGCTTCGTCATGAATATAAGTTACCTCACCTAATTCACTATTTTGAACTAAATCATTTAGAGCGACAAATGTCTTTTTGTATCCATTAGTTACTAGCCATATCACTGAGCTTACTTCTAACGCTAAATTTTTACAAATTGGAGGATATTCTTCAGTGATAATTTTATTGATAAGAAGGTTAAAATTTTCAATAGATTTTTTCTGCAATTTGGGATCTCCAATTTGCATCACTGTTTCTTCAATAATTTCAAGGACTAATCTTACTATAAGTGGTTTTTTACTTTCTGCTATAACCCTAACCAATAGAGCAGATAAACCTTCAAAATCAATAGGAGACATCAACAGCTTATTTTTAGCGGTAAGTAATGCTTTTGCTTGTACCTTTTTATCAGGATCATTAAAGATTAAATTTGCTAAAATTTTGTCGTCATTAAGATCAACAAGACCTTGCCTTACGTAAGAACTTTGATCATTAATAACTAAATTTATTAAAGATTCGCGTAAATCAGCTTCGAGATTCAATAATAATGGGATTAATGCTCTTTTCAAAAAGATTTTTTTCTGAAACTTTTCTTTGAATATTATTTCAGAATGAATGCTACGTTTATTAGAAGATGTATATATTATTTTGAAATGATCTAAAAAAACTTGAGGATTGATCAGTGATAAAATATTAGCATATTCTATATTCAATTCTAACTCTTCAATACTCAAATTATCATTTTCTAAATTTAAGTAAAATTTAAGATCATTTAAATTACTTTCTTTAAAATCAGAATTGTTTTTTACCCTTAGTGATAATGTTTTAACTATAATAGCTCTAATTTTATCATTAAGACTAGTATTATTATAAAATTGTAGTAATAATTGAGTTATTGATGAATCTTGAGCTTTTAAAAAATCTTGATCATTAGTTAATAATAAAAAAATGAAATATATTTCATTTTGTAACTTACTTAATTTCTCTAAGGCTCTTTCTGTTATGGCTTCAAAGTCAAACCATCTGTTAAATGCTTCTTTATCTTCTTTAAGATCATCCTCTGAAGCACCTAATTCTGAACAAAATTCGAGCATAATTTGTCTTTTGTCACTAATGGATGCTGAATTTATTAACTTTTGCTCAGCGGATTCTAATTTGTTTTTCAAATGGCCTACCATTTCAATTTTTGCAGCTATTTCTTTAAACAAAAATGCATTTAAGCGAGGTTTGTTTTGATCATCCTTATATTTATTAAATAAATTATCTATAAAAGGTTGATATATTTTTAGCAAAAATGGTGAAATGATTTGCGAGACTTTTTGTATATTTTTTAGATCTTTTTCTGATTCTTTCACTAAAATATTTATCCTCTCATCTCATTTTTACTTGGCGTATTCTTTGTTTTGAGCTGCTTGAATTTTACTTCTTGAGATTTAAAATCACGATAATCTCTACCATTACCAAAATGGCAAATTACGCCAAGTGAGCCTATCCAAGCCTTTGTTCTTTTTTGTGAAATATCACCGAATTTGCTAGGTACTCCTGTATCAAAAACTTTACCTAAAGAAAAATTAGCTTCTAACCGATGATTATTGTTAGAAAGCCAGTAATCCCAGTTTAGAGAACCACCTAGATAATTACGGTTAAAATTATACGATCTGCCTATGCCTTTTAAATATTTTTTATGGCTATATTCTAAGCCGATAATTAGAGAGTTTATTAAATGATTAGCACCTACTTTGTATGATACAAAATCAGCTTTTTTGATCTTCTTATCAGTGCGGTAGCTACCAACAATAAATATCCTATTATAAAGTGTAGGCTCGTAATTTAAAGTATAAGAGGCATCTATTGCTTTGTTGTGGGTTTTACTATAATAGCTGTAAACATCTGGATCAGGAAGTTTGTTATCTCTTGTTTTACTATTATAAAAATGAATATGTCTGCCAAAAAATGATAATTCTGCGCTATGGTGTAAGTTGCGGCTAAAATACAGCGTATTTTGCATACCTACTTTACTCATCATTGAATGATTATCTTTATGATTAAAACGTTGATAAAAAGCATTGCCAGCAATGAAAAAATTAACTGGTAGTGTTTCTGGAATGAAATCAATCCTAGCGCGCGCGCCATGTGAGAGTGGCGCTTGGGCAAATTCCCTGGCAAGTAATTCACCTTTGAAATACATACGGTTAATTTCAT
>JAKONF010000057.1 GCA_022702085.1 Rickettsiaceae bacterium
TCTATTCCTCCATCTACTGCTAGCATGATACTAGCTTTGTTAGCAAACTTAATTTTGTCAGCTAAAATGCGAATTTTTGCTAATTGCGAAGGAATGAATTTTTGCCCACCAAAACCAGGATTTACGCTCATAATCAGAATTAAGTTTATATCATCAATGATATAATCCAATATTTTGGGTGTAGTGGAGGGTAGCAAGGCTATACCTGATTTTATGCCTAGGTTATTGATTTTTTCAATTGTTCGATGAAGGTGAATGGTTGATTCTGGGTGAACAGTTATGATATCTGCTCCAGCTTTAGCGTAATCTGCTATGTAATTTTCTGGATTTTGAATCATTAAATGTACATCAAAAGGTAGCTTGGTATGACGCCTAATAGCCTCAATTACGGGAGGACCAAAAGTTAAGTTAGGCACAAAATGACCATCCATCACGTCTATATGAATCATATCTGCTCCAGCATACTCTAAGGCTTTAATCTCTTTTTCAAGATTTGAAAAATCAGCAGCAAGTAAAGATGGAGATATCTTAATCACGCACGTACCTATATATTTAAAAGTTAGTTTTTGGTCTCTTCATTGACATCACATAGCTGATAATTTTGGCTACTGCTTGATAATGAGCAACAGGAATTTCCTGATTAATATTAACTTCTTTATATATGGCCCTGGCCAATGGAGGATTTTCAACAATAGGAATTCGGTTCTCTTCAGCTATCTCTTTTATTTTTTGCGCTATTAAATCTAATCCCTTAGCTACCAAAATAGGAGCTGCTGAGGAATTATGATCATATGCTAAAGCTACTGCGTAATGCTCTGGATTGGTGATGATGACTGTAGCTTTTGGTACAGTTTGCTTAATTCTTCTTTGAGCTTGATCTCTTCTAAGAGATCTAATTTTTTTCTTGATTTCTGGACTACCTTCAAGTTGTTTATATTCTTCTTTTTGTTCATATTTGGTCATTTTTAACGATTGATAATGCTCAAATCTTTGATAAAAATAGTCAAGGCTAGCGATTATAACCATGATAATGCATGCACAGATCATAATATGATTAATCATTGAATGAAGGTGACTTAATATGCCAAATACCGTTAGATCTTGATATTGATTGAGATCTTTTACGTCTCCCATAATGATGAGATAAATAAAAAATGAGACCAGTGACACTTTGAGAAAGCTTTTGGTAAATTCAACTAAACTTTTTTTCGAAAATATTCGTTTAAATCCTTCAACTATTGAAATTCTAGACAATTTGGGTTGTAATTGCTCAGCTGTGAAAATAAATTCTCCATGTTGTACGTAAGAAGAAAAGATAGCCACTATCACTACTATCAACAATATAGGGCTTAAGTATAATAGTATTTTGCCAAAAATTTTAGCAAGTAATATATTAACTATGCCTTGATCAATGGTTATATTACCAGCTTGTTCAATGAAGAAACGTAATGATAAGGCTGTAAAGTTAAAACTAGTAGGAAACACCCAGATGACTAGTAATGTAACAAAGAATAACATAAAAAAGCTGTTAACCTCTCTTGAGGTGACAACTTGACCCTTTTCTATTGCATCTTCTAATTTTTTCTGCGAGGGATCTTCGGTCTTAGAATCTTGATCCTGGTCGTCTTCAGCCATCAAATCTACCAGCTATTAAATATTTGCTCTACTTTGCTGAATGTAATATACTATGAAAAGATTTAAAAGTAAAAACCCTCATTAATAATTCATGAAGATAATAATAGAAATAGCTAATAATTATCCAGAATGGCTTAAAGAAAAATGGCTCAACAAATTTTTAATAAAAAAAATTAGCAAAAACATTTTACAAAGATTTACTGCTCTAAAGAATGCTAGTGCAGTTGAAATATCTATTTTACTCACCCATAATGAACAGATGAAACAATTGAAAAGAGATTTTCTTGGTAATCTACAAGTTACTAATGTATTATCTTTTCCTGATGCAATAACCAGCACGCAGCAATTACTTGAATTACCATTTCATCTAGATTATATTTATCTTGGGGATATAGCATTAGGTTACGAAATAATAAAAAATGAAGCAGCAGAGCAAGGAAAAACTTTCAAGGATCACTTTATTCATCTTCTCATTCATAGCATTTTACATTTAATTGGTTTTGATCATAAAACTGATGAAAATGCAGATATTATGGAAGGCTTAGAAATAAATATCTTAAAACATTTTAAAATATCATCTCCCTATTAATCAAATAAAAGAATTTATGTCCAAATCTTCTAATCTTGAGGAACCTTACCAAAATAAGAACAAACAAACAAAAAACTATAGTTTTAAGTTATTAATAAAATCAATATTTAAACCAAAAGAAGTTGTTAAGCATCCTACAATTTTTGCTGAAACCATTGCTAAATTAACCTCTAATGCTAACAAAATGGCACATGATGAGAAAAAAATTCTTACTAATTTTTTGGAATTTGGTAGTAAAACTGTAGAACAAGTTATGATTCCACGTTCTGACATTTCAGCAATTATACAAGGCGCAACTCTTGAAGAATTAAATCAAACTGTTTTAGATCATGCTCATACCAGAACTCTTATATATGCAGATAATTTAGATAATATAATTGGTTTTGTTCATATCAAAGATTTATTTACAATCCTAGCTAAAAAACACGAATTTAGTTTGAAAAAATTAATTCGCAAGCCAATAATTGCAGCTCCTTCTATGAAACTGATTGATCTATTGGTGGAGATGCAGCGTAAAAGAACTCATATTGCAGTAGTAATTGATGAATATGGAGGTACAGATGGTATTGTTACAATCGAAGATATCATGGAAGAAATAGTTGGCCGTATTGATGACGAGCATGATGAAAAACTAGATAGTGATAGCTATAAAATTATTGGGCCCAAAGTCGTTTCAGCTAATGCTAGAGTAAAAGTCGAAGATA